>CBCTLT010000268.1:0-3334 GCA_965147785.1 uncultured Oscillospiraceae bacterium | reverse complement strand
GGCGAAAAATCCCTCGCTGTTGGTCATATTCCCGGTTTTCAGATAGACCCTAATTCCGCGTCGAGGCATCCCCACGCCAGGGAGAAATCAGCTCCCAGTACGATTCGCCCAGCAGGTTGCCATGGCCAGGGGTAAGGTCGAGGGATTGAAATACCACTGATTTTAATTCGGACGATCTCCTCGAGGACACACCGGAAGTCTTCTCCTTTTGGTGTTCCACTGGAGAAGGCTCCGGGAACGTTCTCCCACACCATGAATCGAGGTCGTATATCGATAGCTGTTCTGCCTCGTAATTCGTCTGCATTTCTCATCTCCTTTGTGAGTCTGACCTGTTCCATAAAAAGGCCGGAACGCGCACCGGCCAATCCGGCTCTGGCGCCGGCCACTGAGAGATCCTGACACGGGCTGCCCCCACAAATGATATTTACAGGCGGCAGCTCTGCTCCGTTTAGCCTTGCGATGTCCCCGACATGAACCATATCGGGAAACGTCAGCTTTGTCACCTCGATAGGAAATGTTTCAATTTCGCTTGCCCATACCGGGCGGATACCATTCCGCACCGCCGCCAGAGGAAAGTCGCCAATCCCATCGAACAGGCTGCCCATAGTTAATTCGTCTGTCTCCTGATTCGGTACACACCTCCAAAACAAAAGCCAACCGTAAAAACAGCTGGCATATCGAAAATATGTTTTGACTTCTATGTCACATTTTGGTAGAATAAATGTGGTTCTTTCGAGAACCGGGCGCTGCCATAACACGGTAGGCGGTTATCCCCCTCTTTCAGGGGGTGATCCTTCTTTACCCCCTGTCCTGACTGGAAGGGGGTGGTAGATGTGAATGTAGTTACATATGAGGAACTGTTCCAGTTGCTCATGGTTCTCATCACCTTTGCCAGTTTGATCATTACGATCATAAAAAAGAAGTAACCGCCGGCACCCTGACAAGTACGGCGATTACTTCAATGCACTTACTGGGGGGCTAACCGTCTATCGGCAGCGCCCTTTTCTATGTTCATTATACCACGATTCCGCAGTCTGTCAAGGGCTGACTGTGCAGGGTGTTATTTGCATTGATTGGCTCTTCTGTACCATCTCCTGTTTCGGATCGTAGACAACCAAGCCAATCTTATCATAGTCATAACCAGCAGGATTTAAGATCTGATCCCGCACAGTTTTGATGAGGTACTCCGTATCCGGTTTCCCCTCCAGATACAGCCCTTCGTCAATCATGACCGGTACATTCATCCCCTTTGGACTGCTGCTGAGAAGTGGCCGCAATCTGCCCGCTACCAAATCGCGGAGCCGCACCATCCGGTCATGTTTGATCGGGTCTTTGTTGCATTCCCGCAGAATTTCCAGAATGGCTTGCCGCCAATTCTGCACGGTCACTATCCTGCCATCCGGGAATAACAGCCGAGATGGCTTCAGTCCCTTGAACCGTGCCGGGTCTGCCGCCAGTGACAACAGTTGTTCACCGTCGCCCATTGTCAACCGTTTCCCCTCCGTAGGAATCTTTTGAACCAGCTCGTCATACAGATCATCGACCTTCTGATGCATCTGTTCCCGGCTCTGTTCGACCCGAGCCAGACTTACGCCGCCGATGGGAGCACTGTTTTTCTCCATCAAATTTTCTCCTTCTTTCCCGTCTTTTGTCTTCAGTCAATGGTATAGTTTCAGTTTTGTCTTCATGGGATGCGTGCCGGTTTTCATTATCACGAAGCTGCCCTTGGGCATGGATTTCAGCTCATCCGGGGACATGAGGGGACGCTCCATCATTTGCAGGGACTGGGAGTTGCTGTCCTTGCCCTGAGTCACGGAGCCGGACAGAACCGTGCGGCTGCCCAGATTTCTGGACAGCACCTCCGCCGTCTGACTGTTGGGCGCAAAGCCGCCGAAAATGGTGTCCTGACAGTTATCGGCGAGGAATTCCGCCCCTTCTTTTCCATAGTTTTTCTCTAACTGGGCAAGATTCTGAATAATTGGCACAAGGGTCAATCTTCGGGAGCGGCCTGCAGAGAACAGCGGCAGAATGTCAAAGGGCGGCATAGTTCCCAACTCGTCGCAGAAGAACACCGCCCGGTTGGGAAGCTTGCCGCCATGCTCATTGGCCACGGGAAACAGTTCACGGGCAAGGTTCTGGATCATCAGACTGGCCACAAAATTCTTGGTAGCGTCCTCTTCCGGGAGAATCAGAAAAATAGCGCACTTTTCCCGCACAAACTGCTCCGCATCAATGCCTCCGTCAAAGCACAGCACCTGTTCCAGCTCCGTATCCAGAAAAGCATTTGGCCGTTATCTCTATAGGATTTTCCCGGTGGTCATCCATGTAGCGGTTTATCAGGGTCAAAAGGTTATTTCCGTCCGACCGGGTGGGCTCCCGGAGGTCAACAACCGATATCCGATAGCCATAAATGTCATTGGCGATAGCGCCGTAGTTCCGCGCCAGATCGCCTTTGGTATCCAGCGCCAGAAAGCTCATGCCGCTGGCACAAGCATATTCCAGATTGGGGTACAGGAAATAGGCGGTTTTGCCCACGCCGGACGCGCCGATCATCAGCACATGGACATCATCCGAATCCACCAGCGCCGTTGTTTTTCTGCCGCCCTGACATCCCAGGACAATGCCCTGAGGCAGCGGCTTTCCATTGGAAATGGGCTGTTTTCCCTCTTTTGCGGCCTGCCGCCATTGTTTCGGCGTGTATGGGACATGGTGGTAGGTTCGCTTTACCTCCTGCCGGGTAGCCCAGCGGGCAGTCCCGTGCTGACCGTTGCCCACGGTTTTGTCTTTGATACCGTTGAGATCATGCTTTTGGGCAGCATAGGTCACAAAAACAGCACCGCAATGATGCCGCCCACAGATAAAACCAGCATGGAAATTCCATTCATTTTTTGTCCTCCTTCCACAGAAACAACAAATCCTCGTTCCAGTCCTTTCGGGTGGGAACGAGGATTTGATTTCGTATGTTCTTTTCCGTTAATGCCTTGGAAATTCTCTGTGTTGCCCTTTGGCCGGTTTCATCGTTGTCCAGGCAGATGCACACATTGCGGATGAATTGTCTGCCCTCCATCGTCTTCCACAGCACCTTGTCCGAAACGCCGCAGGCCGCGGCATAGCTGCTGGATTTCCAGTGCTGTTTGTGCATGGAAATAAACGACAGCATGTCAATCGGAGCTTCAAACAAAAACAGGGTCTCCCCACCGCCGACCCAGTGAAAGCTGTACTCCGGGTCACTTCCGGGAGCGTTTCCCTTGAAGCTGCCCTGTGCGGCGGTACTGTGCTTGTGAATGTGCCGTGGTTTTCCCTCCCGGTCTATGCCCACGAATACGGCGTTGTG
>CBCTLT010000267.1:0-3335 GCA_965147785.1 uncultured Oscillospiraceae bacterium | reverse complement strand
GGAAATTCTTTTGGATGTGATGCAGCAAAACGGACTGACCATGGTTCCGGTCAGCGGGAGTTGCCGGGAATACACCATTGCCGAAGGGACCACCCTGATCGCCCCGGAAGGAAAAAGGCTGACCATCACCGTGGATGGTGCGGAAACGCCCCCTGTCCCCGGCACTTATCGCGGGCAAGTCGTTATCACGGTGGAATAGGATTGTTCAAAAAAGTTTACTTACGTCCTCCAAAGTTTTTTGCTAAAATGGAAATCAAAGGAGGCATGGCATATGGATACGTTGTCTACGATTTTCAGCCGAAAAAGCGTTCGTCATTATTTGGAAAAGCCTATTCCCCGGGAGACGCTGGATACAATTTTAAAAGCCGGCACCAGTGGTCCCAGCTGCGTCAACGCCAAGGACTGGGCCTTCCTGGTGGTCCAGGATCGGGCAACGCTGCAAAAGATGGCGGAGGCCAATGGCCGTCCTGCGGATCCGCTGAAGCAAGCCGCCGCAGGAATCCTGATTCTGGGGGATCTAAATCGGGCCTTTCCACCGGCCAAGGACTACTGGGTCATTGATGGGGCCATTGCAGGCCAGAATATGGTGCTGGCGGCACAGGCTTTGGGAATTGGCTCGGTATGGCTGGGCACCTGACCTCAAATGGAGCGAGTGGAAGCGCAGCGCAAGCTGTTTTCCCTGCCGGAGCATTGGATTCCCCACTCTATTTTGGCACTGGGATACCCTGACCCGTCGGCCGGTCCCGAGGATCGTCCCCCGAAACGTGAGGAGCCTTACACAAATTTCATTCACTACGAGCATCTATGACAACCAGGGCAGGCCCACAGGACCTGCCCTGGCTGCTTGTCACCCCGTTCCATCAAGGGCTAATCCAGGCCTTTCCCCGACGGGCATTTCTTGACAGTACCCTGGAACTATGGTATATTCAGGTTGAAATTGATGCACTGTGCGAAATTCCTGCAGCGTCTGTCTGAGCTTGTTCCAATCTGGAAATACCAGAAGCAGAGACCCGGGCGTGTCTTCGCCGGTTCGCCGCAACAGCGGTACAGTCAGGAGGTTCTATATGCAGGCTAAGCAAAACAGCTTTTTTTATCATATCTATTGTATTGTGCGGCAGTGGCTCTCCTCCCAGTGGGAAAGCAGCATGGTCATTCACTGGCTGACCCATCAGCGAAACGTCACGGGCCCTTTCATGGGTCGCTGGGTCCAATGGTTCCATGCCCGCTACTGCAGCCTGTTCCACAGACTGCGTCTGCCAAAGCTTTTGGCGGGCAGCCTTTTTTTGCAGCCACTATTGTTTGTCTCTCTGGCGGTAGTTCTTCTGCCTCTGTTGCCCACCATGGGAATCATGGCGCTGGTATGCGCCTCTTTTTTCTCCCTGGCCCTCTGTCTGGGGGTAGATAGGACTCGGTCTCTTTGCCCCAGTCCCCTCAACAGCTATGTCCTGCTCTACGCCGTAGTTTATCTCTACGCCACCTTGACTTCCACCTCACTTCAGGGCAGCCTCTTCCCCGGTCTGCTGACCATTCTTTTTGTCCTGTTCTTCTTTGCAGTAACTTCCTGCGGCATTCGGCAGGAAACGCTGCCAAAGCTTTTGGGTGCAATGGTTGGCGTGGGTGTTCTGGTCTCCCTGTACGGGTTTTATCAGGCCGTCTTTCCCAGCCAGTTCCGGAATGTCTGGACGGATACGGACATGTTCTCTTCCATTGCGTTTCGGGTCTATTCCACCCTGGAAAATCCCAATGTGCTGGGAGAATACTTCCTGCTCGTGATTCCTCTGGGTGCGGCACTGCTGGTAACGGCACGTTCCTGGAAAGGAAGGATCCTTTGGCTGGCAGCTTGCGTCATCATGGGCGTGTGCTTGATTTTGACATATTCCCGGGGATGTTATCTGGGGCTGCTCTTTGCCATGGCCATGTTCCTGGTACTCAAAGATCGCAGATTTTTGATTCTGGGGATCGTTGCTGTGGCCCTGTGTCCCCTGTATCTGCCGGAAACCGTGCTATCCAGATTTACCAGCATTGGTGATATGGGCGACACCTCCACCTCCTACCGGGTCTATATCTGGATGGGCACCCTGGCCATGCTGAAGGACTACTGGTTCTGCGGCGTTGGTCCCGGAACAGAAGCATTTAATAAGGTCTATCCCGAATATGCCTACAATGCCATTACCGCCCCCCACTCCCATAATCTCTATCTGCAAATCACCTGCGATACCGGCATTGCCGGATTTGTGATCTTCCTGTTGCTTCTGGTGGGATTTTACCGTATGATGTTCACCGCCATCCGGCAGGAAACAGACAAACAGCTGAAAACCTTCCAAATTGCCGGAGTCTCGGCCGTTTCCGGCTTTCTGCTGCAGAGCATGACAGACTATACATTTTATAACTACAGAGTCATGCTGCTATTCTGGGCAATGCTGGGGCTGTGCGTACTGTTTGCCCGACCGGGGCACAAGGCTCCGGTGGAAACGGAGGCTGCCCATGATTAAAGTGCTCAACATTTTGACAGACAGCAACATCGGCGGTGCGGGCCGGTGTCTAATCAACTATCTCAAATACTGTGACCGGGACCGGTTTTCCGTTCAGGTGGTGCTGCCTCGAAACAGCAAGCTAAAACCGGAAGTCACGGCGCTGAATGTACCTGTCATAGAAGCGGACGGCATCGCAGAACAGTCCTTTTCCTTTGCGGGCGTGGGCATTCTAAAAAAGATCATTCAGGCGGAACAGCCGGATCTGGTCCACACCCATGGTTCTCTCAGCGGTCGGATCGCCGCCCGTCAGTGCGGAGCCAAGGTGATCTATACCCGCCACAGTGCGTTTCCGGTGCCATCTTATCTGCACCGAGGGCCGGGCAGATGGCTCAATGGCTGGATCAACAGCCATTATGCCGACAGCATCATCGCCGTCAGTCCCGCCACTGCGCAAAATCTCACCGACAGCGGCGTTCCGAAGAAAAAAATCACCGTGATGATGAACGGCGTGGAGCCCCTGCAGCGCAGCACCCCGGAGGCCTGCGCACAGCTGCGGCACACTCTGAAGATCCCGGAAGGCATATTCACCGGCGGTATCTTTGCTCGGCTGGAACCTTACAAGGGACATCAACTTCTGCTGGAGGCAGCCAAAAAGCTGCTGGAACAGGGCAGAGACTTTCGGTTCCTGATCTGTGGCACCGGCCCCCAGGAGGAAGCCATCCGCACCGGCATTGCGGAATTGGGTCTGGATCGTCATGTGCTTTTTCTGGGCTTTGTACAAAATGTGGCGGAGATCCTCAGCATTCTGGACATTCAGCTCAACTGCTCCTATGGTACCGAAGCCTCCAGCCTTGCGCTGAT
>CBCTLT010000266.1:0-3351 GCA_965147785.1 uncultured Oscillospiraceae bacterium | reverse complement strand
GGCGCTGCTGGATGCCTGAACGGAAGGAGCATTTTCATGAATCATAAATACAGGAAAACGGTCATTGCGGCCAACTGGAAGATGAACAAGACCCCTACAGAGACCCGGGCCTTCGGCGTGGAACTGCGTCGGATCCTGCCTCGGGGACGGTGGTGTGAGATCGTGCTGTGTATGCCCGCCATTTGCATTCCTGCCGGGGTCAAGGCTATGCGGGACACCCGAGTGAACATCGGTGCGGAGAATATGCACTGGGAGACCTTCGGCGCTTATACCGGCGAGCTCAGCGCGCCCATGCTGGTGGATGCGGGGGTCAAATATGTGATCTTGGGCCACAGTGAACGCCGGGCCATGGGCGAAACAGATGAGCAAATCGGCAAAAAGCTGGTTTCTGCCCTGGAAGCCGGATTGATTCCGATTCTCTGTGTAGGCGAGAGCCTGGAGCAGCGCAAAAAGGGCGTGACCTTTGAGCATATCACCATGCAGCTGAAACTGGCGGTGGCCGGGGTACAGCCCGAACAGCTCCGGCGTATTGTGGTGGCCTATGAGCCCATCTGGGCCATCGGCACGGGCCTTACCGCCACCCCCGAGGAGGCCGAGGAGGTTTGTCAGCATATCCGGACGGTGATCCGGAAGCTGTCCTCCGCCAAAACGGCCCGGGCTACATCCATTCTCTACGGCGGTTCCATGAACGATGAAAATGCAGCTATGCTGCTGGCCCAGCCGGACATTGACGGCGGCCTCATTGGCGGCGCGTCCCTGGACCCGGAGAAGTTCGTGCGCATCATCAATGCGGCCAATCAGGACACGGTCTGATTGGCCCCAACATATAGGAGGAGTTTCCATGAAACAGTATCTTGAAATTCTCGATGTCCATGCCCGCCAGATTCTGGACTCCCGGGGAAATCCCACGGTGGAAGCGGAAGTCTATCTGGATGGCGGTATTGTTGGCCGTGCTGCGGTGCCCTCCGGTGCATCCACCGGCGTCTATGAAGCCTGCGAGCTGCGGGACGGCGGAGAGGCCTATGGCGGCAAAGCGGTGACCCGGGCGGTGACCAATGTCAACACCGAGATTGCCGATGCCATCATCGGCATGAACGCCTTGAACCAGACGGAGATCGACCAGACCATGATCGAGCTGGACGGCACCCCCAATAAAGCCCGGCTGGGGGCCAACGCCATTCTGGCAGTGTCCATGGCGGTGGCAAGAGCCGCTTCTGAGGCACTCTGCATTCCGCTGTACCGCTATATCGGCGGTATCAACGCCAAAACCCTGCCGGTGCCCATGATGAATATTCTCAACGGTGGCGCCCATGCTACCAATAACGTGGACATTCAGGAATTTATGGTTATGCCCGTGGGGGCCAAGAGCTGGTCCGAGGCCCTTCAAATGTGCGCCGAGGTGTTCCATAAGCTCAAGACGGTGCTCAAGGATATGGGTGCGCCTGCTGCCGGCGTGGGCGATGAAGGCGGCTATGCCCCCAACCTGGCCAAGGATGAGGACGCTCTTGCGGCCATTGTCAAGGCCGTGGAGGCCTGCGGCTACAAGCCCTACGAGGATTTCATGATTGCCATTGACGGTGCTGTTTCTGACTGGTACAACGAGGAGACGGGCTGCTATGATCTGCCCAAGGCCAAAAAGACCATGACCCGGGAGGAAATGGTGGCCATGTACAAGGACTTCGTGGAGAAGTATCCCATCATCTCCATTGAGGACGGCATGGGCGAAAACGACTGGGAGGGCTGGAAGATGCTCACCGACGCCCTGGGCGACAAGGTACAGCTGGTGGGCGACGACCTGTTCGTCACCAATGTGGAGCGGGTCAAAAAGGGCATTGCCCTGGGCGTATGCAACAGCGTGCTCATCAAGGTCAACCAGATCGGCACCCTGACGGAGACGCTGGACACCATCCAGCGGGCCAACCGTGCCGGCTACACCGCTGTGGTTTCCCACCGCTCCGGTGAGACGGAGGATACCACCATTGCTGACCTGGTGGTGGCTACCAATGCCGGACAGATCAAGACCGGTGCACCTTCCCGGACCGACCGGGTGGCAAAATACAATCAGCTCCTGCGGATCGAGGAGGAGCTGGAGGATTCCGCTCAGTATTTGGGCCGGGAAGCCTTCTTTAACCTGGACAAGGGCTGATTCATATCGTTTGCAAATCCCTGCTTCCGTCTGTCGGAAGCAGGGATTTTTTCTGCCCGGAAGGGGCGTTCCTATCTCATTTTATGTGAAAATTGCTCATCTTCCCCAAAGCCATTTACATTTATTTCGCTGCCGTTTAGACTGAATCTATACTCGGATCGTATTTCCGATTGGATAAGGAGGCTGTATGATGAAACCTTTGACAAGCGAGCAGATGGTGGGCATCTGGGAGGATCAGCGGGAGCTGAAAAACCTGATGGGAAAAATCTGTTACACCTTTTTGCTGAAAAAAGAAAAGGAAATGACGGATTCCTTCTGGAGCCGGCGCCCGGATATCTGCCTGGGAACCAACGACGGTTATTATGACGGTGCAGAAGCCGTGCGGGGCTACTATGATGCCATTCACCAGCACACGGTGGAGGCCACCGCGTTTTTAAAGCGTGCGTTCCCGGATCGCATGGGGGCGCTTTCCGAAGAGGAGCAGTTCGGCGCAGGATCTATGGACGTCAAACCCATGGATACCGCCGTCATTGAAATCGCCCGAGACGGCGAAACCGCCAAAGGCATTTGGTATTCCCGTGGAACCTACAATGATCTGACG
This sequence comes from uncultured Oscillospiraceae bacterium, assembly GCA_965147785.1. GTDB lineage: Bacteria > Bacillota > Clostridia > Oscillospirales > Oscillospiraceae > HGM13006. The sequence continues at coordinate 604 of CBCTLT010000266.1, read as the reverse complement.
CCCCAGGGACCGCTATCGTTCTGGTCTTTGGGCGTGTTTGCCTGTGATTTCGTGCGGGAGGACGGACAGTGGAAGGTCTGGCACATGCTGCATCTGACCGACATCGAAGTGCCCGGCGGCCGCAGCTGGGGAGATCCTGCGCCGGAGCCCTATCCGGATCTGCCGGAATTTGCAGGAGCGCAGCCCTTTACGCCCCCTGCGCCCAATCGTCCCTGCAAGCTGCGGGAGACCTACTATCCGGGTCGGCCCTTTGCGCCGCTGCCGGATCTGCCGGTGCCCTATGAGACCTTTGCTGAGACATTCTCCTATGGCTGCGAAAAGGAGGTCTGAATATGAATTACTATGAGGAAAAACAGTTTACCGATGATGAGTTGATTGTCCGCATCATGGACAAAGAGGAGATTAAAAAACTCATGGCCCGCCGTGCATTTTACTATGCCAACAATCGACGCCGGGAGGAATTGGAGGACCTCTGGGTCAAGACACCGGAATACAAGGCCACGGCCTCCTATGGCCGGAACTGGGGCTACTATGTGGGCATGGAGTCCATTGCCCGGTACTATGTGGTGGAGCATACCAAGAAGCAGTATGCGGCGCTGGAAGC
>CBCTLT010000265.1:0-3356 GCA_965147785.1 uncultured Oscillospiraceae bacterium | reverse complement strand
GGGAAGCTGTCGGTGGGTTGGGGGCTTAGCTTGTGCTATAATAGAACCGGATCAGATCAGGGGCACACAAAAGGAGGACATACACATGACAGATTACGAGGCGCTGTCCCGCGCGTATGACGTATATGAGATCAAAAATGTCATGGGACGCCATGCCTATCACCATGCTCTGGGGACCCATCGGGCGGAGCTGGACGAGATCTGGTCTTCCCGGGACGACATCTCCTGGGGCAACAACCAGGGCTTCTGGGTAGGCCGGGAGACCATGTACGCCTACTATGCCGACGCCAAGGAGAAGCAGGACGAGGCCACGCTGCGACTGATGGCCAAGGTCAATCCGGAGATCGAGGTCAAGCCAGAGAACTTCCAGATGGGCGCACTTTTGATGCATTCCCTCACCACACCTCTGGTAGAGGTGGCAGAGGACGGCAAGACGGCCCAGGGAATGTGGTATTCTCTGGGACAGGTCACCAATGCGGGCCCGGACGGAAAGGCCACCGGCATGTGGATGCACGAGCGCTATGCCGTGGATTTCATTCGGGAGGACGGCCAGTGGAAGATCTGGCACTTCTTTGTAGGCACGGATCTGGGCTGCGAGGCCGGAAAACCCTTCACCGGAAAGATGGGACCCGCACCTGGTGGCGACAATGCCGACGATATGCGGGAGATCATGGAGGCACTGCCCAAGCCCACCATTCCCATGGAGCTGTACCACTGCAAATACGGCTGGCATGAGTCTCCTCATTTCCCGGTACCCCATGCCACCCATACCGCCGAGCTCAGCTACGGACCGGAACGCTATTTATAAGGGGGATGTATGATGGATAAGTTCAATGGACTGAGCCTGGAGGCCCATCGCATTGCCTCCATTTCGCAGATTGAAAACCTGATGGCACGGCACAGCTACTACCATGCTGCTAATATGAACTCCAACGAGCTGGAGGACATCTGGTCCAAGGAGCAGCCCGACGAGGTCTCCTGGCAGCAGAACTTCGGATTCTGGAAGTCCATGCCGCATATGTATAAGTATTATGGTGAGGGCCATGACGTGACCGGCGAGGCGGTCCGTCAGCAGATCATTGAGGCCAGACCGGAGCTGAAGGAAGAACTGATGGCGCCCGACATTGATGTGCGCCGTCTGGTGGAGATGCCAGTCCATACTCTGACCACTTCTGTTGTGGAGGTGGCGGAGGACGGCATGAGCGCCAAGGGCCTGTGGTATACGCCGGGCTACGCCCTTCGGAGAAACTACCTGGAGGATACCGCATCCGCTTGCTGGATGTGGGAGAAATACGGCGCTGATTTCGTTTGGGAAAACGGCCAGTGGAAGTTCCTGCATATTCAAATTGGTATGGATATCATGGCCAACTACGGCGAGAGCTGGGCCGACCCCAAGCCACCTCGTCCGCCTCAGCCCAAGAAGGAGCCGGAAAAGGGCAAGGACGGCAAGGAGCTTAAAAAGTCCCCCGCCATGGGCGGCGGCCTGTCCCAGCCCCCGGATGGTCCCGGCAAATACGCCGTGTACAGTCGCACCCGGGTGCCCTCGGAGTATCCCAAAATCCCTGAGCCCTATGAGACACTGAGCGAAACCTTCTCCTATTGATGATATAGTACCCCCGCCGCAGAATCGCTATTGCGCTGCGGCGGGGGCGTTTTGCGTGATTATGCTAGACGATGGGGGAGGGCGTGGGCTGAATCTCCAGCCCCTCGGTGGGGACGATGGGCAGCCAGACCTCAAAATAACCGGTAAGCTTGTCGTTTTCCAGTACCGAGCAGACCAGGTTGCCCCGGGCGTTGCCCGCTACGGTCAAGCCTTGCTCTCGGGCATAGTCCATAATGAATTTCAGATGCCGGGGCGTGAAGGCGTTTTTGCCGGAACTGGTAAATACAGAATGGATGCTGGGCTCGGAGGGAAGATGTACGACGGGCGCTTTCAAGGGCACCTGCAGCTCCTTGACATATTCCATATCCAGAGAGAAACCCCAGGCATAGTTGTCGGTTTTGTTTTCCAGATCCGCCTGGCCAATCTCAAAGCACCGGTGGGTCAGAGGCATATACTGGAGCCACTGGTGGGACAGATAAAATTGTAGCGGTTGAGGTACCGGACGATTTCTGGGGAATAGACCAGGTCACACTTGCCCAACAGAGACTTAGCCCGGCGGACCTCCTCCAAATACTGTCTGGCCCGGCGGAGCAGCAGCTCCTGACGACGAATGGCGGCCTCGATTTCACCGTCCTTGTCCTCCATCATGGCGATGATGTCCTCGTAGCTACTCTTAGAGACGATCCGGGCCACCTGTTCGATGCCGAAACCAAAGTTTTTGTACCAGAGACAGTCGATGAGAAAATTGATGTCCCAGGGCTCATAATAGCGGTAGTCGTTAGCCTGGTCCTTGACCGGCTTCACGACGCCTTTTTTTTCATAATAGCGCAGCAGATCGGGAGAAATTCCCAATATTTTTGCCACGTCTCCGATTTTATATCTCAAGCAGTCCGCCGTCCTTTCTGTGGTCCCGGGGGAAGTATTGCCGGAGCGGGAGCCTGCGTCAGGTCATCCGCAGAAGTATTATAGCAAAAAAATATAAAATTTGCAAAGGGCTATTGACCTTAGAACAGTTCCAAGGTGTAAAGTATAGACAGAGCTTCTCGGTTCTGCTTGCTTGGACCGAATGGAAGCCGGTTCAATACATATACTTTATCATTATAGGAGGAATATACTATGGCTTACATGCCCAAAGACAAGTGTCACCAGTACCTCGATGATTCCAAGATGGTCAAGATTTACGATCTGTCCCAGCCCTGGGGTACTGACACCCCCCTGTGGCCCTTCCCCGGCGCCCGTCAGGATCTGATCTTCCCTCGTGGCCAGTATCTGGGACGGTTCCACAAGAGAACCATGACTTATACCGGTACCCTCCATGCCGGTACCCATATGGATGCCCCCAACCATGTGCTCCATGAGGAGGAAGTGGATCGGGAGCGCAATGGCTACACCCTGGCTGAGATTCCCCTGAGCCGCTGCATCGGTTCCGGCATCATCGTCGATATGCGCTACCTCAAGGACGAGTTTGAGGAGAAGTGGAACGCTGCTGAGGGCGATCCCGCCAAGATGGGCAACATCTGGCACATCATTATGCCCGAGGAGTTTGAGGCTGCTTGCAAGAAGGACGGCCTGGAGGTCCGGGAGAACGACTGGGTCATCATCAACACCGGCTTCCATCACTACTGGAGAGTCAACAACGACTAGTACTACAACTATTATCCCGGTGAGGGTCCCGAGCTGGCAATGTATCTCACGGAGGAGAAGCACATCAAAGGTATCCTCACTCATCAGAGTGGTTTCATAGTTTCCGGAA
>CBCTLT010000264.1:0-3362 GCA_965147785.1 uncultured Oscillospiraceae bacterium | reverse complement strand
CGTTACAGGTCTAAGCCTTATCAGAGGCTGAGGGTCGGAAACGACTGAACCGGGTGGTACCGCGTAAGAAAACTTTACGCCCCGGAACGCAGCATATGCGTTCCGGGGCTTTTGTGGTCTCAGCCAGAACTTCAAGGAGGAATTTGTTATGAAACCAGGCTGCCAGAAGTACATTCCCTACCAGCCCATCGCCCTGCCGGACCGCACCTGGCCGGACAAGCAGATCACCGCCCCTCCCGTATGGTGCAGCGTGGATCTGCGAGATGGCAACCAGGCCCTGATTAACCCCATGAATCTTCAAGAAAAACTGGAGATGTTCCACACCCTGGTGGACATCGGCGTCAAGGAAATCGAGATTGGCTTCCCCTCGGCCTCGGAGACGGAATTTGAAATCTGCCGGGAGCTCATCGAGGGCAACCACATCCCCGACGACGTAACCATTCAGGTCCTGGTCCAGGCCCGGCCCCATCTGATCCAGCGGACCTTTGAGGCCATCCAAGGGGCCAAAAATGTGATTCTCCACTTTTATAATTCCACCTCCACCCTGCAGCGGAAGGTGGTCTTCAAGATGGATACCGATGGCATCACAAAGATTGCCACCGATGCGGCAGATCTGATCTACGAGCTGTCCCAGCCCGTCATTGCCTCCGGCATGAACCTGCGGTATGAATATTCTCCCGAATCCTTCATGGGCACGGAGATGGACTACGCCGTGGAAATCTGCCAGGCCGTGCTGGAGCACCTCCATGCCACCCCGGAGAACAAGGTGATCCTGAACCTGCCCTCCACAGTGGAAAATATGATGCCCAACTACTTTGCCGACTGCATCGAATACTTCATTCGGAAGCTGCCTTCCCGGGATTGCGCCATCATCTCCCTGCATCCCCACAATGACCGGGGCGAGGGCGTGGCCACGGCGGAGCAGGGCCTGCTGGCAGGAGCCGAACGGATGGAGGCCACCCTCTTTGGCAATGGAGAACGCACTGGCAACGTGGACATGGTGACTTTGGCTATGAATATGTACACCCAGGGTGTAGACCCCAAGCTGGACTTTTCCAACATCAACAAGATCAAGGAGATGTACGAACGCTGCACCCGCATGAAGGTGGACGCCCGGCAGCCCTATGTGGGCCAGCTGGTGTTCACCGCCTTCTCCGGCAGCCATCAGGACGCCATCAACAAGGGCGTTCAGTACATGAAGGAATCCGGTAGCGACATGTGGGAAGTGCCCTACCTGCCCATCGACCCGGCAGACGTGGGCCGGCAGTACGAGCCCATCATCCGTATCAATTCCCAGTCCGGCAAGGGCGGTGCTGCCTTCGTCATGGAGAACAACTTCGGCTATTCTCTGCCCAAGGCCATGCATCCGGAGTTCGGCGCCATTGTCCAGAAGGAAACGGATCGCCTGGGCACCGAGCTGCTGCCCAGCCAGATCTTCGAGCTCTTTGACAAAAACTATCTGGAAGTGGATAAGACCTATGGTCTACTCCGTCATACCTTCACTGAGTCCGGCACCCACGGCGAGACTTCCCGTGTGGGCTTCTCCGGTGCTCTCTCCTACAAAGGCCAGGAACTGGAGATCTCCGGCGAGGGCAATGGTCCCATCGACGCCTTCTTCAACGCCATCTCCAGTTACGAGATTGGCAAGTTCCACTTTGTGGACTATTCCGAACACGCCATTACCTCCGGTTCCGACTCCCAGGCGGTTTGCTATATCCATCTGAAGACCCCCGACGGGAAGGACGCCTTTGGTGTGGGCAAGAGCCACAATATCAACCGGGCCTCCCTGCGCGCCATTCTCTGCGCCATCAACCGTGCCATTATTGCCAAGGACGGCAAAGCCGATCACTGATCTACACTATGCCCCCTGCCGGTCTATTTCACAGGCCGGCAGGGGGATCCTTTTTTCTTTCATTTTTTTGGAAGCCCTGTCGTCCGCTCTGCATTGGCAGGTCTGCGAGCAGGTGAATCAGATGTTAAATGTTTTTTACCTAATCTACACAAGATGGACAAATGTCGGTTTCTGTACAACATCTCTTGAGTTCCATCTGTAGATTTTGTGAAAGTTGTATGGTTCCTTCTCAGGAATTTCGCATTTTTTGTGCAGTAATATTAGTTACATTTGACCCAGAAAATCGGTATAATTTACTATAGATAAACACATCCTCAAACTAGCAATCGAAATGCATTGTGCAATTTGAACGATGTCGAAATTTCATTTAAAGGCGGTGATACCATGTCTCTGGATGCCATGAAGAAGGTCGCGGAAGCAGAAGCTGCCGCGAAACAGTCCATGCAGGAAGCTACAGCTGCGTCCAAGCGGATGATTGCAGAGGCCGAGGCCCAGGGCCGCGCCCACTATGAGGAACGTCAGGCTCAGGCAGACGCTGCGGTAGCGCAGCTCATGCGGGAAGCTGAGGACCAGGCTGCAAAGAATGCAGAGGAAATCATGCATCATGCGGAAAATCAATGCGCTGTGCTTCGCGCCCACGCGGAGAGTCGCCTCGATGAGGCTTCCAGCCGCATCGTAGAAAGGATCGTGATGCGCTAATATGGCAATCGTAACCATGAAACGGCTGCATATGCTTGCGCTGGAGGCCGATCGGGACCGGCTGTTTGACGATCTGCAGCGGCTGGGCTGCGTGGAGATATCGGAGCCGGCAGAGAAGCTCGCTGATCCGGAGTGGGCGGCGCTGGTCCATCCGGATGAAAGCGCTCTAACCCAGCAGCAAAATCTGCTGGAGCAAGCTACGGCAGCCATCACTGCCCTGGACCAATACGCACCGGTGAAAACAAAGCTGCTCTCTCCCCTGCCCCAGGTGAAGGCCTCTGCCCTGTTTGACAACGAGGCTCTGGACAAAGCTCTGAAAGCTGCCGGAGAGATTGCAGACTATAGCAAGGATCTTGCCAGTGTCTATGACCAGATCCAAAAGCAGCAGGTTCTTCTGGGAACTCTGACTCCCTGGCTCAGTCTGGACATTCCCCTCAGCACCCAGCCCACCGGCGTGTTGTACACAGCCTTTGGCATGATCCCCGCTGGCATCGAGTTGGAGGCCGTCCGAAAGGATTTGAGTCTTCAGGCCGATACGTCGGAACTCTGGGAGGCCTCCACGGACACGGAAATGCACTATCTGTTTTTCCTATGCCACCAGGCCCAGAAAGAGGAGGCTCTGGATGTGCTCAAGTCCTACGGCTTCAGCAACACCTCCTTCAAAGGCCTGACCGGCACCGCCCAGGAGACCTATGATCTTGCCAAACGGGAGCTGGTATTGCTGGAGAAGAAGCGGGACAGCCTGCTGGAGACCCTGGCCTCCTACAAGGACAGCCGCGGCTCCATTCAGCTGGCCTATGACCGAATCTCC
>CBCTLT010000263.1:0-3422 GCA_965147785.1 uncultured Oscillospiraceae bacterium | reverse complement strand
GGCAAGGGCGCTTCCATGGACAGCTACATGGAGTATCTGACGGTCCAACAGCTGGCTTCCGGCTATGCCACGGAGAAATCCGAGAGCTTCTCCTATACCGATGAGGAGCTGCGCACCTATTATAATGATAATAAGCAGGATTTTGACAAGGTTACCTACCGCGTCTTTACTGTGACCACTGAGGATGACGACAGCAATGCCGCCATGGAAACTGCTGAGGCAATGGCTGCTTTGCTGGACGGTACGGAGAAGGGTTTTGCCGACGCAGCTTATGAATATGCCCCCGAGGACAGCAAGGAATCCTACGAGGACGAGGATTATACCCTCCGTTCCAACTACAGCTACAGTTCTCTTAGCTCCGACTACGCAGACTGGCTGTTCTCGGAAGAGCGTGTGGAAGGTGAATCCGAAGTGTTCCCAACCTCTACCGGCTATGCTGTTGTGATGTTTGTCTCTCGGGATAACAACGAATATCGTACCGTGGATGTCCGTCACATTCTTGTGAACGTCGCTGCCTCTGGCGATGACGGCACCTCCACCGAGGCCGATTGGGAAGACTGCAAGGCCAAGATCGAGGAAATCCAGGAGGAGTGGGAAGCCACCGATATGACGGAGGACGATTTTGCCGCTCTGGCGGAGGAAAAGTCGGAAGATACCGGTTCCTCCAGCAACGGAGGACTGTATGAGGACGTCTATAAGGGCCAGATGGTTACAGAATTCAACGACTGGTGCTTTGACGAGACCCACGAGCCTGGTGACTACGGCATCGTAAAATCTGATTACGGCTATCACCTGATCTACTTCTCCGGCTACGGCGACGAATATTGGAAGACCCTGGCAGATTCCTCCAAACGCAGCGAGGACTACAACGCCTGGTACGAGGAATACAGTGCCGATTATGTTGGCGACAGCAGCTTCTTCGGTATGCTGTTTACCCATAAGGCGCTGGCCGTCTAATCCACAATTGCAAGCCCGGACGCAGCGCGTCCGGGCTTTTTGGAGGTTTTTATGGAAGCATTTTTGCGAGAAGCCATGTTCTATGGCCAGGATGCCCTCGATAGACTATCCCAGGCTCATGTGATGATTCTGGGAATCGGCGGCGTGGGCAGCTACTGTGCCGAAGCCATTGCCCGAGCGGGCGTGGGCCAAATCACTCTGGTGGACAACGATACCGTGGGACTGACCAATCTCAACCGTCAGCTGTGCGCCCTGCACTCCACCCTGGGCAAATATAAGTCCGATGTCATGGCGGAGCGTATTCGGGACATCAATCCAAACTGCCGGGTCACTTCTCTTCCCGTTCTCTATCAGGACGACAACAAAGAAACCTTTTTCTCTCTGGAACCGGACTATATTGTGGACGCCATTGATCTGGTGTCCTGCAAGCTTAGTCTGATCCAAACGGCCAAGGCCCGCAATATTCCCATTATTTCCGCCATGGGTACCGGCAACAAGCAGGACCCTACCCGGTTTCGGATCTGCGACATCTCCGAAACCACCGGCTGTCCCCTGGCCCGGGTCATGCGGCGGGAACTGAGAAATCGGGGCATTGTGCACCACACTGTTTTATTCAGTGACGAACCGGCCATCACACCAATTCCGTTGGAAACACCACCTCCTGGCCGACGCAGCATTCCGGCATCTCTCAGCTGGGTTCCCTCCTGCGCCGGATTGATGCTGGCTGGCTATGTGATCCGGGATATGATCGGCGCATTGTAATGTTTTCGTATAAAAAGTCCCTCCTGTGGAACACTTTCACAGGAGGGATTCTATATGCGTGAAAAATGGAAATACGCCGTCAGCGGCGCAGCAGCAGGCGCGGCAAACGGACTATTCGGTGCGGGAGGCGGCATGATTCTGGTGCCGCTGCTGACCCGTTGGGCCGGACTTCCGGATAAGCAGGCCTTCGCTACCTCTATCGCCATCATTGCCCCCCTGTGCCTTGTCTCCATAGCCGTCTATTGTATGCACGGCAGTATGGATTTCCATATGGCCATGCCCTATCTGCTGGGCGGCTTTCTGGGCGGCCTGATCGGAGGAAAGCTGTTTCACCGGGTGCCGGTCAAGGTGCTCCATCGGGCCCTGGGTCTGATCATTCTTTACGGTGGGATCCGTTCCATCCTATGCTGACCTTCTGGATTGCAGCCGCAGCCGGACTGCTCACCGGCATCATCTCCGGTTTCGGAATTGGAGGCGGTACCATTTTAATGGTATATCTCACCGCCATAGCCGGAGTAGCCCAGCGTACTGCCCAGGGGATCAATCTGCTGTACTTCCTTCCCACTGCCGCTGCAGCCCTGATCCTCCACAGCAAAAATCACTATGTACAGTGGAAAGCTGTGATTCCAGCCGTCCTCTGCGGTTGCCTCACCGCAGGATTGCTCAGCTTTGTGGCCATGGAACTGGACCTGAACCTGTTAAAAAAATTGTTCGGTGGTTTTTTAATTCTGACAGGTCTATCGGAACTGTTTAAAAAAGTTTCCTGAGATTGAATTAATGATGATTTCTTTCCATTTCCAGGAATCGAAGATACCCTTCCAGAATCAGCGACGCAGCCACGGCGTCCACATTTTTCTTGTGCTTTTTCGTCTTTTTCCCATTGGCGGACAAAATACTGTGGGCCTCGATGGTGGTCCGCCGTTCATCCCATAGCCGGACCTGCATCCCTGTCTTTTCCTCCACTAGATCAGCAAACTCTCGATACAGAGCCGCTCGCGGCCCCTCCGTTCCGTCCATATTTCGTGGGAACCCCATCACCAGCTGATCCGGATGGTGTTCCTTCACCAGCTCCGAAATTCGGTCAGCCGCCTTGTCTCGATTCCATTCCGCCACCACCGTGGTAAACCCCGTCAGGGTCCCTGTGGCGTCGGATACTGCCACGCCGGTTCTCGCATCACCGTAGTCTAGTGCCATGACCTTCATATCTGATTCCCCCCTGATTTTTTCTAAGAATACCACATTTGGCCTTCCTGTGCAACCCAGAGGCCCATATCCTGTTATTTTTCCGGAGAAAATCGGAATTTTTTCATTTTTCTTATTGACCCCATAGACAAACTGTGCTAGAATGGTTCTACCTGTGAATTCGGGCTCTTTTTCTATGCTACAGCGGTATTGCTGATCTTGGCCCGGTTCCGCAAGTCTTCCCTTGAAATGAAGGGGCCTTTGCTGCGGGCTTTTACAATATTTTCAGCGGCGACACCGCCAATTCCGCCAATGGCACCCAAGGGCGGCAAAAGACCTTTATCGGTTACAATGAATTGATGAGCATCAGAACGGTACAGGTCCACGTCTTCAAATTCAAATCCCCGGGCGAGCATTTCCACGGCCAGTTCCATATAGGTGGCCGTTTCCTTGTCGTTGACAGAAGCCTTTGTTCCCTGCTGTCCTACATTCTTGATGAAGGAACGCATGAAATTGATGCC
>CBCTLT010000262.1:0-3440 GCA_965147785.1 uncultured Oscillospiraceae bacterium | reverse complement strand
CAACTCAGGACAGGGGAGGATATCGCATGTACTCTCTTGGTGCAGATTTGGGCGGCACAAATATCGCCTGTGCCGTGGTTACAAAAGAAGGGGACCTTCTGGGAAAATCTTCGATCCCCACCGCTCTACCTGACAACGCAGATGCCATTGCCCAGCGCATTGCGGACTGCTGTCTGCTGGCAGTAGAGGCTACCGGCTGTACCATGGACGACATTCTCTCGGTGGGAATTGGGGCTCCTGGCATTGCTAATTCCCAGGAGGGCATTGTAGAGTACAGCTGCAATCTGGATTTTTACAACACACCCCTGTCTCAGTTGGTGGAATCCCGGCTACACAAACCTGTATATTTGGAAAACGACGCCAACGCGGCAGCCCTGGGAGAATTTGTCGCTGGTTCCGGCCGGGGCAGCGAATCTCTGGTTGCAATCACTCTGGGTACCGGCGTAGGCGGCGGCGTTGTCTTCAACCGCCGTCTGTTGACCGGCTTCAACTTCGCCGGCGCCGAAATTGGCCATTTTGTGATGGTGGAGGACGGGGAGCCCTGTAGCTGTGGCAGAAAAGGCTGCTTCGAGGCATACTGCTCCGCCTCAGCCCTGATCCGTCAGACTCAGCGGGCCATGACTCAAAATTCAGACTCTCTGATGTGGCAGGAAGCAGGAACCTTGGAAGCTGTCAGCGGCCGCACTGCCTTTGACGCCATGCGGTTGGGCGATGCAGCAGCCAAACAGGTTGTGGACCAGTATATTCAGCACTTGGCCTGTGGGCTTACCTCCATTGTCAATATCTTTCAGCCGGAGATCCTCTGCATCGGCGGAGGCATCTGCAATGAGGGAGAAACGCTGCTGGCACCGGTACGGGAGATCTTTGACCGGGAGGACTACGCTAGAAATTCCAGACGACGCACCAAAATTTTGCGTGCAACCCTGGGAAATGACGCCGGTATCATCGGCGCAGCGCTGCTGCCTCTATATCGCTGATCTGTCCAATCGACTTGGGCGCGTTGCAAAATACAAATTTGCAACGCGCCCGTTTTTTCTCTCTATCAGTTCTATTTTACCGCTTCCGGCTCTTCCACCGGAGGCTGTCCTGTGACCTTTTTGGCTGCATTGGCAGCAGCTCTGGTCTGCAGAGTATCCATGGTGACGGCCGCCAGAAGGACAACGCCCAACACCACATACTGCCAGTACTGATTCAGGTTCAGGAAGTTCATGCCGGAATTGAGAATACCGATGATCAGCACGCCAACCACCATATTGCTCATTTTACCGCCGCCACCGCCCATTTTGATGCCGCCCAGCATGGCGCCAGCCATAACGGTAAATTCAGAGCCGATGCCCATGGAGTTGTTGACAGACCCGATCTTTCCGATATTCACCACCTGGGCAACCCCAAAGAAGAACCCTGCCAGCGCGAAAATCAAAATCCGCATTTTCGCCACGGACACGCCGGACAACGCCACAGCGTCGGGATTGGAGCCCAGGGCGTACACATTCCGACCAAAATAGGTCTTATTCAAAATGAACGACCCCACCAGCACCATCAGCTCCATCACAATGACGCCGGATTTGAGATAGCCCACCCCCACAGGGATGTTGTATCCGCCCAGGATCTCAAAGCCTTCGGACAGTCCCCGGTAGGTCTTGCTGAGGCCTCCGGAGAGCAAATAAGTGGCACCATTGAGGATATACTGGGTGGCCAGGGTGATAATAAACGGAAACACCCGGAGCCAGGAATACACCACACCGTTGAAGGCCGACAGCAGCACCGCCAGAAGGATGCCGCAAACCAGCGTCACTGCAAAATTGCTATTTTGGTTGATCAGCGCCATGGCGATGCCCACGGTAGAGATCAGATAGCCGGTGGACAAGTCCATGGCACCACCCAGCATGATAAAGGTGATGCCCACGCCCAGGATCACCATATAGGCGTTTTGTCCCAGAATATTCAGCAGATTCTTCACCGTCAGGAAGGGCCGGCCCACAAAGATGGGACACAGAATGCCAAACACCACCAGCAGGGCGATGAGGACCAGCACCATCATATAGTTTTTCAAATAAACGGATAAACTTTTTTTCTTCATAGCCCTTAAGCCCCCATATTTTCTTTTGCCCGGTCATTGGTAGATGCCATATCCAGGATCCGCTCCTGGGAAAACTCCTCTTTCGTGAGTTCTCCAGCCAGGCATTTTTCTCCGAAGACCACAATGCGATCCGACATTCCCAGCAGTTCCTCCATATCGGAGGTAATCATAATGATGCACTTGCCCTCCTCGCACAGTCCGTTCATCAGCTCGTAGATCTCATACTTTGCCCCCACGTCGATGCCGCGGGTGGGTTCGTCAAAGATCACGATGTCGGACTGGGTGGCCAGGGCCTTTCCTACCACCACTTTCTGCTGGTTGCCGCCGGACAGGGATCCCACCAGCGTAGTCTTGAGATCCGGTGCCTTGATTCGCATGGATTTTCCGTAATACTCCGCAATCTCCTGCTCCTTTTTCCGATCCACCACGCCCAGATGAGAGATCTTCTCCACCACGTTGTAGACCAGGTTCCAGGAGATGGTTTCGCCCAGGAAACAGCCTTCCCGCTTCCGGTCCTCGGGGATCAAGCAGATGCCATATTTGTGCATGGCGTCCTTGGGGGATCTGATGTCGGCTTTTTTCCCGTTGACATAGATCTCGCCCCACTGCTTCTTTTCCGCGCCGAACACCACTTTCATGATCTCCGTACGACCTGCACCCACCAAGCCGGAAATCCCCAGGATTTCTCCTCGATGGGCCTGGAAAGAGATATTCTTCACACCGTTGCCTGTGAGATTCTTGATTTCCAAGGCCACGTCTCCGATCTCGGCATGACGGGTGGGGAAGGTGGCGGTCATCTCCCGGCCTACCATGTACCGGATCAGCTCCGCCCGATTGGTCTCATCCGTGTTCAGCGTGGTGATATACGCTCCATCCCGCAGAATGGAGACGCGGTCCGTCAGTTCAAACACCTCGTCCAACCGGTGGGAGATAAAGATGATGGCCACGCCCTCGTCCCGAAGCTTCCGAACAATACGGAACAATATCTCTACCTCCGCCACTGACAGAGGCGCGGTGGGCTCATCCAGAATCAGCACCCGGACTTCCTTGGATACCGCCTTGGCGATCTCCACGATCTGCGTCAGATCCCGCACCAGGGTGGCCGGATCAATGTCCACCCCGAAATCGTCAAAGATCTTTTGGGCCAGCTGCTCCATTTTCTTTTGATTGACCAGCTTTCCCTTTCGCTCTCCATAGCAGATATTCTCCGCTGCGGACAGCACATCAATCAGGTTAAACTCCTGATAGATGCATTCGATGCCATGCTTCCTGGCCAGGGCCGGCGTCATGGCCGAATAGGTCTCTCCGTCCACGGTGATGGTACCGCCATCGGGTGCATGGGCTCCTGTAATCGTTTTAA
>CBCTLT010000261.1:0-3441 GCA_965147785.1 uncultured Oscillospiraceae bacterium | reverse complement strand
GAACCGGTCGGTGCCGTCCTGACCTACACCATGGATGAACAGCTTGCCATCCTGTTTGCCCCGGTAAAGGGACAACTGCTCTCCGGCAAAGCATTCGTTCACATAGGAGATGGAGATCTCCTGCATAAAGACCCCATGGGGCCGCAGATTCAGCTCCGCAGCGTCCGAGGCCAGGTCCACGTATTTGGTGTTGTTCATGTGGCCGTTGATGTCGGTGTCGCTGTAATAGATCTTCCGCTGGTCGTGGAGTTCCATATTGTCGGGAAAGACCATGCGGGAAAGGGTGATATCCTTGGCGCCGGGAGGATTTTCTGCCGGAAAATCGGGCAGATTCTCCAGGTCAATGGGGCGCTTGGTCTTCCGGTTGGCCAGGACCCAGCAGGTGGTGGCTTCACCCACATGTTCTTCACCGATGTAGAGATCACAGTCCCGATAGAGCCGCTTGCCCTGGGGGTGCCGGATGACCACGTCCACCCGCAGGGTTTCCCCCCAGATGATGGGCCGGTTCAGCCGGACCCAGGTCCGCAGGATCATCCAGTAGCAGTTGTACTTGGCCAGCACGTCGTCCCGGCTGGTGCCCACCATGCGGGAATGGGCGGTGATGGCTTTTTGCAGAAAGACGAACAGGGCGGAGGGACGGCACTCGTAAGCGGCATCCGTATCCGTAGAAGAGACAGAAAAGCTTTCGGTGTAGGTACCAAGAGAAATGGACATAGGAAGAACCTCATTTTCCGTATTTTCTTTAGTATATCAGATTTAAATGGGAATATAAATGACCCTTTTGCACAAAAAAACGGAGAGAACCGGCGGGAATTATGACCCTTTGAAAGATGTATAGGTGTGGCTTCCATTTTTGAGCGGCCTGTGGTACACTATGTACAATCTGAAAAAGTGAGGTTTTACCATGGGAAAGACACTGGTACTGGCGGAAAAGCCCTCGGTGGGTCGGGAACTGGCACGGGTGCTGGGATGCACCCGGAGCGGAAACGGCTGCCTGGAGGGAGACCGGTATATTGTGACCTGGGCCCTGGGCCACTTGGTGACCCTGGCGGACCCGGATGTATATGATAAGAAATATGAAAAATGGGATATGCAGGATCTGCCCATGCTGCCCCAGAATATGAAGTTGGTGGTGATCCCGGAATCCCGGAAGCAGTATAACGCGGTGTCGTCGCTGATGAAGCGGAGCGATGTGTCTGAGCTGATCATCGCCACGGACGCCGGCCGGGAAGGGGAACTGGTGGCCCGATGGATCATGCGGAAGGCGGGCTGGAAGGGAAAGACCAAGCGGCTATGGATCTCGTCCCAGACAGATAAGGCCATCCGGGACGGCTTTGCCAACCTGAAGCCCGCGTCGGATTATGACAGTCTGTTTTTGTCTGCCCAAGCCAGAAGCGAAGCGGATTGGCTGGTAGGGCTTAATGTGACCCGGGCCCTGACCTGCAAATATAACGCCCAGCTGTCCGCGGGCCGGGTCCAGACGCCAACTTTGGCCCTGATCGTCCGGCGGGAGGAAGAAATCAAGAAATTTACCCCCCGGGAGTTTTGGGGCATTACGGCCAAACTGCCGGGATTTACCGCCACCTGGCGGGATGCCAAGGGGAATGCCCATACCTTTGACCGGGAACAGGCGGAGCGGCTGCTGCAGAAGCTGCAGGGACAGCCGGCTGTCATCGCCAAGGTGGAACGGACGAAAAAGCAGACGCCTCCACCGGCGGCCTACGATCTGACAGAGCTGCAGCGGGACGCCAACAAAAAATACGCCTATTCCGCCAAGGAGACCCTGTCCCTGATGCAGTCCCTCTACGAGCGGCACAAGCTGCTGACGTATCCCCGGACGGACTCCCGGTACATCTCCGAAGATGTGGTGCCTACGCTGCCGGAGCGGATCCGCAGCTGTATGGTGGACGAATATAAGCTGCTGGCCCAGGAGATCTACCGAAACAAGCCCCTCCAGACCCGGTATCTGGTGAACAACAGCAAGGTGACCGACCACCATGCCATCATCCCTACGGAGGAGCAGCCGGAACTGTATGCCCTCTCTGGGCCTGAGCGGAATATCTATGACCTGGTGGTTCGACGCTTTTTGGCGGTGCTGCTGCCCCCCTTTGCGTATGAAGAGATCAAGCTCACCCTGACCATTGGCGGCGAAAGCTATACAGCCAAGGGGCGGCGGGTGCTGGAGACGGGCTGGAAGGCGGCCTACAATCAGAGCTTTGACCTGGAGGAGGAACAAGAGGAGGCGGATCAGGCCCTGCCGGAGCTGCAGGCCGGACAAAAGCTGTCGGTCCAGTCCATGGCCCTCAAGCCTGGGAAAACTTCTCCGCCGGCCAGATATACCGAGGCAACGCTGCTGTCTGCCATGGAGCATCCCGCGTCCACGGTCAGCGACAAGAGCCTGTCCAAGATCCTGGAGGAGACCTCGGGCCTGGGAACGCCAGCCACCCGGGCGGATATTATTGAAAAGCTGTTTTCCACCTTCTATGTGGAACGCCGGGGAAAGGAACTGGTGCCTACATCCAAGGGAATCCAGCTTATCGAGCTGGTGCCGGAAGAGCTGCGTTCTGCAGAGCTGACGGCCCGGTGGGAGGATCGGCTGTCTGCTATCGCCAAGGGGAAGGCCAGCGACCGGGAGTTTGTGGCCGGTATGCGGGACTATGCTTCCAAGCTGGTGACGGAGGTGAAGGCCAGCGATGCAAGCTACCGGCACGACAACCAGACCAGAACGCCATGCCCGGACTGCGGTAAGTATCTGCTACGGGTCAAGGGAAAACGGGGAGAAATGCTGGTGTGCCCGGACCGGGAATGCGGATACCGCCGGAGTCTGACCCAGGTTACCAACGCCCGCTGCCCCAACTGCCATAAAAAAATGGAGCTGCGGGGCGAAGGGGATAAGCAGATGTTTGCCTGCGTCTGCGGTTACCGGGAAAAGCTGTCGGATTTTAAGAAACGCCCTGCTTCCGCCGGGGCTAACAAGCGGGACGTGCGGAAATACTTGGCCAATCAGAATTCCGGCGGCGGTAATACTGCCATGGCGGATGCACTGGCCAAATGGATGGCGGCCAAGGAAGATAAGGACAAAAAGGAGCAATAAGATGAAACTGGTTTCGTGGAACGTCAACGGCCTTCGTGCCTGCCTGGGCAAAGGCTTTATGGATTATTTCGCAGCCTCCGAGGCGGATGTTTTCTGCCTTCAGGAGACAAAGCTGCAGGAGGGACAGGTGGAACTGGAGCTGCCGGGCTATGAGCAGTATTGGAACTATGCGGAAAAGAAGGGGTACTCCGGTACGGCCATCTTTACCCGCCAGAAGCCACTTTCTGTGCGATATGGCATCGGTGTAGAGGAACTGGATCATGAAGGGCGGCTTATTACCTTGGAATTTTCCCAGTGCTTTGTGGTCACCTGTTATACCCCTAACGCCCAGGATGGCCTCAAGCGTA
>CBCTLT010000260.1:0-3442 GCA_965147785.1 uncultured Oscillospiraceae bacterium | reverse complement strand
CCTGGGTGCCGGCATAGTCAAATTCCGCCGCCTGGCCGATGATGATGGGGCCGGAGCCCAGCACCAGGACCTTCTTGATGCTTTCATTCTTAGGCATGCTTCTTCGCCTCCATCTTCTCAATAAACTGGTCAAACAGATAGCCGGTATCCCGGGGACCTGGGGAGGCCTCGGGATGGAACTGCACCGTAAACACATGGCCGTTCTTGTACCGCAGTCCCTCCACGGTGCCGTCGTTCACATTGATATGACTGATCTCCGCCACAGCCGGATCCACGCTCTCAGCCTTCACCACATAGCCATGGTTTTGGGAGGTGATGTACACTCTGCCGGCCGCCACATCCCGCACGGGATGGTTGGCGCCCCGGTGACCATACTTCAGCTTTTCGGTCACCGCACCGGTGGCCAGGGCCATGATCTGGTGACCAAGGCACACCGCAAAAATCACCAAATCCGAATCATAGAGCTTCCGCACCTCGGAAATGATCTGGAGGTTGTCCGCCGGATCTCCGGGGCCGTTGCTGAGCATCACTCCGTCAAAGCCCCCTTCCAGGATCACCTGGGCCGGGGTATGGGCCGGAAATACGGTCACATCGCAGCCCCGATTATGGAGGCAGCGAATCATATTCTCCTTGACGCCCAGATCCAGCAGGGCCACCTTGGGACCGCTGCCGGGATAGATCTGCATCTGAGAACGGGTGGTTTTTTCCACCGTGCCCTGGACCCGGTAGGCATGGATCAGTTTCAGCTTGGCCGCCACATCCGGATTCTCCTCCACGGTGATCATGCCGTTCATGGTGCCTTGATCCCGCAGCATCCGGGTGATGGCACGGGTATCCACCCCGTGAATGCCGGTGATATTGTGGGCCTTTAAATAATCGTCCAGCGTACCCTCATTGCGGAAATTGCTTCCTCTTGGGCTCAAACGCCGGACGATCATAGCAGCAGCCCAGGGATTCCTGGACTCATCATCTTCAGAATTGACTCCGTAATTGCCGATCAGGGGATACGTCATCACAACGCCCTGTCCCGCATAGGACGGGTCCGTCAGAATTTCCTGATAACCCACCATGGAGGTGTTGAATACCATCTCGCAGATACAATCTGCGGTGGCACCCATGCTCTCGCCATGGAAGACCACACCGTTCTCCAAAATCAAAGTTGCTTTCATTTGGCCACGCTACCTTTCTCCAATTTTCAGGCACACGCCCAGAGGCCCGCACTGCCTCCATCTTACCTGATATGATACCCGATTTTTACAAAAAAGGCAAGGGGAGATTTTGCACGAATGCACGCGTCTTTCCCATATATTTGTTGTGCAGTATCTTTTGGGCACAGAATATGGGGAACCGGCCCGTGGTCCGATTCCCCATATCGTGTTTATTTCTTGGTTTTCTCATCCACCTGACGACGCAGAATCGCATATTCCGGTGCAGCCACCGGCAAACGCATCCGGATCTCCATTTCGGGATGGGGACAGTACTCAATGGCCTCCCCTTCCCCGTTGGTCATATCCCCCACTGTAAAGGAAAGGGGCTTTTGTCCGGGAATCAGCAGCTCCAGGGTATCCCCCTTCCAGAACCGGCCTCGCTGGGTCAGCACTGCATTGCCCTCCTGGTCGCAGGATACCACATAGGCCACCACATCCCAATCCCGGATATAGCGGGCGTCGTCATAAAACTGCTCCGGCTGTCCAAAATAGAACCCTGTGCAGTAGTGCCGGTGGCTGATCTTGTCCACCTCATCCCGCCAAACGGCCTCCAGCGGCACGCCGGCGGCAGCGGCGTCGATACCGTGCCGATAGGCATTGGTGACACAGGCCGCATAATAGGCGGATTTCGCCCGGCCTTCGATTTTGAAGGAGTTGATCCCTGCTTCTATCAGCTCCGGGATATGGTCGATCATGCACATATCCTTGGCGTTCATGATGTAGGTACCGCCGTCGTCCTCCTCAATGGGGAAATACTCCCCAGGACGCTTTTCTTCCATCAGGGCGTATTTCCACCGGCAGGGCTGGGCACAGGCCCCATGGTTGGCGTCCCGTCCCGCCAGATAGTTACTCAGCAGGCATCGGCCGGAAAAGCTCACGCACATGGCGCCGTGGACAAAGGCCTCCAGTTCCAGGTCCTCAGGAATGTTGTCCCGGATCTCCCGGATCTCGGAAAGACGCAGCTCCCTGGCCAGCACCACACGCTTGGCCCCCAGGTCATACCAGGCTTTGGCCGTATCCGCGGACACCACACCCATCTGGGTGCTGATGTGCCGTTCCACCCGGGGTGCATACCGGGCAGCGGTCTGAAACACCCCCAGATCCCCCAGGATAAAGGCGTCCACCCCCACATCCTGACAAAACTCCAGGAATGGGATCATCTGGCGGATCTCCCCGGTTCGGGCCAGGATGTTTGCGGTGACGTTGACTTTCACGCCGTTGGCATGGCAGAATCGCACAGCCTCCGCCAGCTCCGTGTCGCTGAAATTGCCGCACTTTGCCCGCATGCCGAAGGCTTTTCCCGCCAGATACACCGCATCGGCCCCAAACCGCACCGCCATTTGCAGCCGTTCCGGATCTCCCGCCGGGGAGAGCAGCTCCGGTTTAACCGTCATCGTCGGTCTCCTCTCCCGCTTCAATGGGCACCTGTTCGTAGGGCGCATCTTCCTCTGTATCCTCGTTCCCAGGCCCAGCCGGGGCTTCAATGTCGGGACCTTCGTCCGTTTCCGCAGCAGGATCCACCTCAGCCGGACCGACGGCCTCCACCACATCGGTCTCCTCCGCATCGTCGGACTCCGGCTCTACGCCGTCCAGGAAATCTTGCTGATCCATATAGGTCTCAAAGAACCGGTGGGTACCGTCGCTGTCCAGCGCATAGAAGAAGTAGTCCGACTCCTCGGGATAGATGGCCGCCATAATGCTGGAAAGGCCTGGGTTTGCAATGGGTCCAGGCGGCAGGCCCTTGTACTTGTAGGTATTGTAGGGGTTGTCCACCGCCAAATCGTTGGCCGTCAACTCTGTTTTATGCTCACCCAGAGCATATTCCACCGTTGCGTCGATCTGCAAAAGCTCGTGGACATGGGTGGTCAAACGGTTGTAGATGACCGAGGAAATCAGTGACCGTTCCTGATCGGAACCGGCTTCCTTCTCGATGAGAGATGCCACCGTCAGAACCTTATACACATCCATCATGGAATTTTCAATTTCCTCTTCGGTGAAGGTTCCCTCCTCCTCCATGCTCTGCCGGATGAAGGCATTGAGCTCATCAATGGCGGCAAGCATTTCGTCGGACATCTTTCCGGAGAGGTTGCTCAGGAATTTATTGATGACACGCTCCGGGTCATCGTCCACATAGAACTCATAGGTATCCGGGAACAGATAACCATCCAGCCGATTGGGCTCGCCATAGGGCTCATCGTTTCCCTCACCCTGCCCGATGCAGCCATCCTGGTTGG
>CBCTLT010000259.1:0-3462 GCA_965147785.1 uncultured Oscillospiraceae bacterium | reverse complement strand
TGCAGTATGTGTGACAAAATACCTTAGCCGGGTCCAGTCCGTCCTGGGCAGCCGGTACAAGGATACCACCCTGTACTATTTCTGTTATCAGATGGAACTGGAGAACGCGCTGACCACCATGATCGAAAAGCTAGAGGAGGCCGGGATCGCTGATGACACCGTCATCTGTCTTACCTCCGACCACTACCCCTACGGCTTAGAGAACACCGCTACCTTTGACAACACCGAGGACTATGTCACCGATCTCTACGGCTATACCTACGAGCACAGCTGGGAGCAGGACCACAATGCACTGCTGATCTGGTCCGGCTGTCTGGAGACGGAGTATCAGGATATGGTCTGCGAGATCTCCGCCCCCACCTACAGTCTCGACGTGGTTCCCACCCTGTCCAACCTGTTTGGCCTGGAATATGACTCCAGACTGCTGGTGGGCCGGGATGTGTTTTCCGATGCGGAGCCCCTGGCCCTCTGGAATAACTACTCCTGGGTCACGGAGCGGGGAAAATACGACGCCCAGGAGGGGACCTTCTACCCCAACGAGGGCTACGAGACCGATGAAGAATATGTTTCCCGAATCAATCAGATCGTCAGCAATAAGCTCAGTTTCTCCGGCCAGGTCCTGGCGCTGGACTATTATGGGGTTTTGTTTGGAGAGGACGATATTACAGACAATGAAAGTTGGATCCCCAAGGCCACGGCAGCTGCCACAGTCACAGCATCGCCCAGCCCCTCTGTCTCTCCAAGTCCGTCTCCCAGCCCCACTTCCTGACATCTTGTACCCCTAAAATAGATAGAATTTTGGCCGTCGCAAATTACCTGTTTTGCGGCGGCCCTTTTCTTTACATCCTGCCGCAAATGTGCTACACTAAACCAAAATACAAATATATGCAAGGAGTGAACTCCCATGTCGATGGATATTTTGCAGGAAAAGATTCGCCAGAAAAAGAATCCCACTGTGGCCGGACTGGATCCCAAGCTGGACTATATTCCACAGCATCTTCTGGAGGAGGCCTATGCCAAATACGGTCCCACACTGCGAGGGGCTGCTGAGGCCTATCGGCTGTTCTGCCGCGGGCTCATCAACGCGCTAAAGGATGTGGTTCCCGCAGTCAAGCCCCAGAGCGCCTATTTTGAGGTGTTGGGCAGCGCCGGTATCGCGGTGCTGGAGGAGATCTGTGCCTATGCCAAGGAGCAGGGACTTTATGTGATTATGGACGCCAAACGGGGCGACATCGGCACCACCTGTGAGGCCTACGCCCAAGCCTATCTGGGCGAAGTAGAGGTGAATGGGCAGCGCTACGCCCCCTTCGACTGCGACTGCATCACTGTCAACGGGTATCTGGGTACCGACGCCCTCAAGCCCTTCACCGCCCTGTGCAAGGAACGCAGCAAGTCCATGTTCCTGCTGGTCAAGACCTCCAATCCCAGTTCTCGGGAACTTCAGGATCTGATTGCAGGGGATCGGCTGGTCCATACCGTGGTGGCCGATCTGGCTGTCCGGCTCACCGACAAGGAGCAGCTGGTGGGACCCTCCGGCTGGTCGGCCATCGGTGCTGTGGTGGGAGCCACCCATCCCCAGGATCTCAAAGCTTTGCGGGAAAAATATCCCCAGCTGTTCTTCCTGGTTCCCGGTTACGGTGCTCAGGGGGGTAAAGCCAAGGACGTGCAGTATGCCTTCGACAAATTCGGCCACGGTGCCATCGTCAATTCCTCCCGGGGGATCATGTGTGCCTGGAAAAAGACAGAGGATGGCACCGGCAAAGACTATCAGGAGGCAGCTCGAAATGAGGCCATCCGGATGCGGGACGACATCTGCCGCTTTGTGACAATCCTGTAATTCCAACCACAAGGGGAGATAACTCATGGAAACAATTGTATCCGCACCTGTGCTGGAGATCCATACAGGTCCAGTCTACGCATCCATTATCGTGGAGAGCCCTGAACTGGCCCGGGAAACCCAGCCTGGACAGTTTTTACACATTCGCTGCGGTTCTGCCCAGCTTCGCCGGCCTATCTCCATCGCTGGCGTGGAGGGCAACCGGCTTCAAATCGTGTTTGAAATCAAAGGCAAGGGCACCCGTTGGCTTTCCCAGCGCCAGCCGGGAGAATGCCTGGACATTCTGGGCCCGCTGGGTCACGGTTTTCCGAAAATCGACGGAAAAATTCTGCTGGTGGGCGGCGGTGTCGGCGTTCCGCCCATGCATTTCGCTGCCCAGCGGGCAGAAGCCTCCGACGTGGTGTTGGCCTTTCGCTCCGCCGATCGGGGCCTGATGCTCCACGACTTTGATTCGCTATGTCAAGCAGTCACCATTATGAGTGACGACGGTTCCCTGGGCACCCGGGGCTTTGCCGCTCAGGGCGTGGCTGCGATGCTGGCTCAGGGCAGCTATAGCGCCGTATTTGCATGTGGACCCAAGATTATGCTGAAGACCACCTTTGAAGCCTGCCAAGCCGCTGGCGTCCCCTGTTACGTCTCCCTGGAGGAGCGTATGGGCTGCGGTCTGGGGGCCTGCCTCACCTGTGCCACTCCCATCCGCACCCCAGAAGGGGGCCGGGTCATGAAAGAGGCCTGCAAGGATGGCCCTGTATTTCGCGGAGAGGAGGTGATCTGGGATGCCTGAACAGAATCTTGTGGATATGCGCGTCACCATGGCGGGGATGGAGATGGCAAATCCCATTGTGGCTGCTTCCGGCACCTTTGGCTTTGGCCGGGAATACGCCAAATTTTATCCTCTGAAAAACCTGGGGGGTGTCTGCGCCAAGGGGCTGACCATGCATCGGCGGGAAGGCAATCCCGGGCCTCGGATTGCAGAGACTCCCTCCGGGATTCTCAACAGCGTGGGACTGCAAAACCCCGGTGTGGAAGGCTTTTTAAGGGATGAGCTTCCCTGGCTCCGGCAACAGGGCACCCGGGTCATTGTGAATCTCTCCGCCGGCACCGTGGAGGAGTTTGCCCAAATGGCGGAGATGCTTTCCGTGGATGGCGTGGACATGCTGGAGGTCAACATCTCCTGCCCCAACGTCAAATGCGAGGGTCTTGCTTTTGGCACCCGGACGGAAACCGCCGCTGCAGCCACCCACGCGGTCAAATCCCATACACACCTGCCCGTTATGGTAAAGCTCAGTCCCAATGTCACCTCCATCTCCGACATTGCCCGGGCGGTGGAAGATGCCGGCGCCGACGCCATCTCCCTCATCAACACCCTGCTGGGGATGCGAATCGACCTGAACACCCGTCGTCCCATTCTGAAAAACAACACTGGCGGTCTTTCCGGTCCCGCCGTACTGCCCGTGGCAGTCCGCTGCATCCACCAGGTCTATCAAGCGGTGAAAATTCCCCTGCTGGGTATGGGCGGCGTGGAATCCGGGGAAGACGCCGCAGAACTGATGATGGCCGGCGCTTCCGCAGTAGCCGTAGGTACCGCCATTTTGACCGACCCCATGGCCCCCTGCCGTATTACC
>CBCTLT010000258.1:0-3468 GCA_965147785.1 uncultured Oscillospiraceae bacterium | reverse complement strand
TGGGCCAGCTGGTACATGGTCAGACCCCGCTCTTCCGCCAGATCGCAGACACGTTTTACGGTATCCAAAATTGATTCCTCCTTGATCTTCAGGATAACACGCGGCCTGCGATGGAAAAGGCCAATTCTGGCGACACCGGCCGGGGTGGATAGGCTTCATTATAGGAAATCAGTACCGGCTGGGGGTGCAGCACACCTTGACTGTCTGTAAAGCTGTCCCGGATGGTTTCCTCCGGCTCCTGCTGACCGTAAACCTTAATGTATCCGTCTCCGTCATAGAGGAACAGACCCACTTCTCCGGGGGTCAGGTCACTGCACCGCTGCACCCATACGATCTGACCGTCATGGTAGACCGGCTCCATGCTGTCGCCGCTGACCCGCACGCCAAAGTCCGCATGTTCAGGTACATCGGCTGCCGGAAAGCGCAGCAGCTCAAAATTTTCCTCATCCAGAAATGCGCCGGTGCCAGCGGAGGCGGGGAGGGTACTGACGGGCATATCCAGATAGACAATGTCGTCCGGGACCTGGGGATTGTAGCGTCCGGAGGCAATCAAATCCTCCCGGTATTCTCGGAGTTTCTGCTGGCCCAGGTCATTGAGTTCCTGGACCTTGGCAGGATGTTTCGTGAAAAAGCCCACTCCGTCCTCAATCTCCAGGGCATGACACACTGCCAAAAACTGATAGGCGTTGGGCACTGCCATGCCCAGCTCCCATTTGTTTACCCCCTGCCGCTGGATCGCGAGACCATAACTGCGCAGCAAGGCGCTGAATTCATGCAGGCTGAGGCCCTTTTTCTTCCGGGCCTCGGCAATTTTTTTGCCAATGTAGTTTTCCTCCCGTTCCGCCGCAGCGTTATAGCTGTTGCCGGCCGAAAGGGGGTTATTGTAACGCTGCTTTCCCATACGAACGTCCTCCTGTTCCCGGAGTGTTTCTGATCTGGTTCCATTATACCGGCAAAAACAGGCCTTGTCAATGAAAATGTTCTTATTATGCGACAACTGCGATGTTGACAGAGAAAAATAGGATCGATATACTGGGGCTATAGACAGGAGGGATCCCAAATGGACGGCAGCAGGATAGGGACCTATATCTGCATTGACCTGAAGAGTTTTTATGCCTCGGTGGAGTGTGTGGAGCGGGGACTGGACCCCATGACGGCAAAACTGGTGGTGGCCGATGAGAGCCGCACCGACAAGACCATCTGCCTGGCGGTGTCTCCTGCCCTGAAAGCCTATGGAATTCCCGGTCGGGGACGGCTCTTTGAGGTCAAGCAGAAGCTTCGGGAGATCAAGGCCCGGACAGGCAAGGAAATCACTTTTATCACAGCTATGCCCAGAATGGCAAAGTATATTAAGGTTTCCTCAGATATTTATGCGATCTATCTCAAATACATCGCCCCGGAGGATATTCATGTGTATTCCATTGACGAGGTGTTCATCGACTGCGCCAAGTATCTAAAGCTCTATGGCATGACAGCCTGGGATTTGGCCATGACCATGATCCGGGATGTGCTGGCCGCCACGGGAATTACCGCCACGGCGGGTATCGGCACCAACCTGTATCTTGCCAAGATTGCCATGGACATTGTGGCCAAAAAGCAGCCGGCCGATGCAAATGGGGTCCGCATTGCGGCGCTGGACGAGCAGCGGTATAAGGAGCTGCTCTGGGAGCACCAGCCCCTGACGGATTTTTGGCAGATCGGACATGGCATCAGCAAAAAGCTGGCCACGAAAGGCCTCCATACCATGGGGGACATTGCCCGGTGTTCTCTGGGGAGAAAGTCGGACTTCTACAACGAGGATCTGCTGTTCCGGATGTTCGGGGTCAACGCAGAACTGCTCATTGACCACGCCTGGGGGATAGAGACCTGCACCATGGCGGACATCAAGCAATACCGTCCTTCCACCAATTCTACGGGTATCGGACAGGTATTGACCCGGCCCTACGGCTATGCCGAGACCAAGATCATCGTCCGGGAGATGACAGAGCAGCTGGTGCTGGATCTGGTGGAGAAGGAGCTGGTCACCGATGCCATTGTGCTGCATTTAGGCTACGACCGGGAGAACGTGATCCCCGGCTTCCAAGGGGAGACCAAAACCGACAGCTACGGCAGAAAGCTCCCACGGTCCGCCCATGGCACCGCCAGCCTGGATGGTCCTACGTCCTCCGGCAGCGTTATTATGGCTGCGGTGCTGGAACTGTTTGCCCGGATCACGGATCCGGGATTGACGGTTCGCCGGGTCACGGTCACGGCCATCCGGGTGCTTTCGGAGACAGCCGTGACGCCGCAGATGGATCTGTTCACAGATCTTCGGGCTGTAGAACAGGAGAAACAGCTCCAGCGTGCCATGCTGCATCTTCGAAAACGCTATGGCAAAAACGCGGTGCTGCGGGGCCATGATTTCCAGGAGGGAGCCACCACCATCCAGCGAAACAGTCAGATTGGAGGACATCGGGCATGAGTATTTACGAGGACATCATGCATCTGACTCGACCTATTTCCAGCCACCCCAGAATGCACCGGGAGGATCGGGCCAAACTCTTTGCACCCTTTGCGGCCCTCAATGGCCATTCCCGGGCCATCCACCAGCGAGATGCCGTTCTGGTACCCCAGGTGCAGAAAACCGATGACGCCTTGGAGGAGTTGGATCGGGTGCTGCAAACATTGCAAAAGGGTGACGTTGTTACCGTCACCTGGTTTGTGCCCCTTCAGCGGGAAGCGGATGAGGTTTTGGGCGCATACACCACCACCGCAGACAGCTATGAGCGGCTGGATCGCTATGAACGGCTTTTGTATCTGCAAAACCAGGTGATTCCCATAGATCATCTGGCGGAACTGCGAAAGGAAGACGGGCAAAATGAACAGCGGTAGACGAAAGCAGTATGTGGAGGTGCTGGCGACCCATCGGATCGACGGGACTGTACGCCCACGGACCATCATCATGGCGGACGGGCCCAGTTTCGAGATCGACGATGTAAAATCCGTAGTCAGAACGAAGACA
Source organism: uncultured Oscillospiraceae bacterium (assembly GCA_965147785.1). Taxonomy (GTDB): domain Bacteria; phylum Bacillota; class Clostridia; order Oscillospirales; family Oscillospiraceae; genus HGM13006. The sequence goes on along the minus strand of CBCTLT010000258.1, from coordinate 467 downwards.
AGATACTCCGGGGAAGTGGTCCTCTGCTATACGGTTCGGATCCGGGGCAAGGAGACCCGCCTCTATCACGATGATGACCGCTGGTTTGTGGAGATGAAGGAACGATCCTGATGTGATCCTAAGCATCCAAATCATCTGTATTGCGTTCTTCTCTGATTTTGAACGGTATTGGCCATTGGCGAAAACAAATACCGAGATGCTGAAATGGCTGCCGGGACTTTTCCATGTTTGTAGAAAATCCAATCATCTATTCCATTTACCCGTAAAATCCCTCTGCATCTGCAATACAGAGGGATTTTGTTCTATTTCAACAAAGGGAGTTTATATATAAAAGCGAAGCGGGCGGATATTTGTCTTGGTCCTGTGTGCAGCCCTCATTCTGGGCATCATCCCAGTGGTATAGTCCGACTGGACTATACAGACGCCTAGGGGCCCCATCCCTCTGCGCAGCTCCCGGTCCCTATTCC
>CBCTLT010000257.1:0-3478 GCA_965147785.1 uncultured Oscillospiraceae bacterium | reverse complement strand
ATAGAGGAAATTCCGGATCATTTTCACGCCGTTTTCCGTATGGTTGACCTCCGGGTGATATTGCACCCCGTAGAATCCCCGGCTCTCATCACAGATGGCCGCAGTGGGACACATATCCGTATGGGCCACCAGAGAAAATCCGTCGGGAACCTTCGCCATATAGTCTCCATGGCTCATCCAGGACACCCCCTCTTCCGGCAGTCCCCGGAAGAGCTTGCAGTCGGTGTTGTAGTAGGTCTTGGTCTTACCGTATTCTCTGGCGGTATCCTCCTGGGCTGCCGTTACCTGGCCCCCCAGGGTGTGGGCCATCAGCTGACAGCCGTAGCAGATCCCCAGCACCGGTACCCCCAGTTCAAAAATCGCCGGATCGCAGTGGGGCGATTTCTCGTCATAGACACTGTTGGGACCTCCAGTGAAAATCAGGCCGATGGGATTCATCGCCCGGATCTCCTCCAGGGACGTAGTATAGGGCTTGACCTCACAGTATACATTGCATTCCCGGACTCTGCGGGCGATCAGCTGATTATACTGACCGCCGAAATCCAGGACTAGGACCATCTGATGGTTCATGCACTTTTCTCCTTTCCGAAAAACACGGAGCGAGAAGCCAAAAGGTTTCTCGCCGTGTTTATATTTATCGGTTGTTGATTTTTGTCACATCCACTGCCTGGAGCTCGCTGGCCCGTCCCATGGTTCTGGCCTGGATTACAGCCCGGGCCGTATCAATGGCGGTAATGACGGGAATAGAATGCTCTGTTGCCGCCCGGCGGATGGTAAAGCCGTCCTTGTTGTGTTTTCTGTCGTTGGCCGGCGTATTGATGACCATATCAAACATGCCGATCTCAATCATATCCAGGATGGAGGGGCTGCCCTCGGAGATCCGGTTGACCTTCTGGCAGCTCACGTCATGGCGGGTCAGAAAATCATAGGTGCCTGCGGTGGCATACAGGTGCATCCCCAAGTCCTCCATGCTTCTGGCAATAGGAAGGATCTCCGCCTTGTCGGCGTCCTTCACCGTTAAAAGGATATTGCTGTCCTTCTTGGGAATCTGCATACCGACGCCCTTGAAGGCCTTCAGCAGCGCCTGGTTGAAGTCTCGGTCAATGCCAAGCACTTCGCCGGTGGATTTCATCTCCGGCCCAAGGGAGGTGTCCACATCCGTCAGCTTGGAGAAGGAGAACACAGGCATCTTCACCGCATAATAGGGCGACTCCGGATACAATCCCGTGCCATAGCCCAGATCCCGCAGCTTCTCCCCCAGCATGACCCGGGTAGCCAGTTCAATAATTGGTACACCGGTGACCTTGGTGATATAGGGAATGGTCCGGGAGGACCGGGGATTGACCTCGATCACATAGACCTTATCGTTATAAATCACGAACTGAATGTTGACCAGTCCCACCACATGGAGGGCCGTGGCCAGCCGTTTGCTGTAATCCGCAATGATCTCCTGATGCCGCCGTTCGATCTTTACCGGCGGATACACGGAGATGGAGTCGCCGGAATGGATGCCAGCCCGTTCAATGTGCTCCATGATACCGGGAATGAGAATGTCCTCCCCATCGCAGACGGCGTCCACCTCCAGCTCCCGACCCATGAGGTATTTGTCCACCAGAATGGGATGCTCCTGGGAATACATATTGATGATCGCCATATAGTCGTCGATGTCCTTGTCATTGTAGGCAATCTGCATGCCCTGGCCACCCAGCACATAGGAGGGCCGCACCAGCACCGGATAGCCGATCCGATTGGCGATTTCCTTACCGTCCTCAGCGGTGAAGCAGGTGCCAGCCTCCGCCTTTTCAATGTGGGTCTGCTTCAGAATCTCGTCGAATTTCTCCCGATCCTCCGCCGCGTCCACACCTTCAGCGTCGGTGCCCAGAATCCGGACGCCCATATTGGTCAGGTCTTGGGTCAGCTTGATGGCGGTCTGTCCGCCAAACTGCACCACAGCGCCCCAGGGCTTTTCCAGTTCCACAATGTTCTGGACATCTTCCGGGGTCAAAGGCTCGAAATACAGCTTGTCCGCCACGTCAAAGACCGTGGACACCGTCTCCGGGTTCTTGGTGACACTGATGGTGTAGCAGCCCTGTGTTGTCAGGCTCCACACGGAGTGGAGGGAGCAGAAGTCAAATTCAATGCCCTGTCCAATGCGGATAGGACCGGAGCCCAGCACCAGCACCTTTTGGGGTACATCCGTTCCCTCGGCCTCATTTTCATCGTCATAGGTGGAGTAGTAATAGGGTGTGGCAGCGTCAAACTCCGCTGCGCAGGTATCCACCATCTTGAAGGAGGCATGGATTCCCAGCTGATCCCGCAGGGCCTTGATGTCAAAGTGGGTCTTGCCGCACAGCTCCCCAATGAAGGCATCGGTAAAGCCCATCTCCTTGGCCTGCCGCAGCAGGGCATAGTCCAAGGGCTCGCTGGCAATACGCCGTTCCATCTCCACAATGTCCCGGAACCGATCCAGGAACCAGATGTCCACCTGGGTGATCCGGTTGATCTCCTCTGGGGAAATTCCCCGGCGCAGGGCCTCCGCCATCACGAACAAGCGCTGATCGTCAATGAGTTCCAGACGGGCATGGATCTCCGCGTCGGACAGGGATTTCAGGCTGTCCAGCTGCAGGGAATTCACATGCTGCTCCAGGGACCGCACCGCCTTCATGAGGGCACCCTCGAAGCTGTTGTCGATGGCCATGACCTCGCCGGTGGCCTTCATCTGGGTACCCAGCTTCCGGCTGGCATGGACAAACTTATCAAAGGGCCACTTGGGGATCTTCACCACGCAGTAGTCCAGGGCAGGCTCAAAGCAGGCACAGGTTTTGCCGGTGACGCTGTTTTTAATTTCATCCAGGGTATATCCCAGGGCAATCTTTGCCGCCACCTTAGCGATGGGATAGCCAGTGGCCTTAGAGGCCAGGGCGGAAGAACGGCTCACACGGGGATTGACCTCGATGACCGCATACTCAAAGCTGTCAGGCTTCAGGGCAAACTGAACGTTACAGCCGCCCTCAATCTCCAAAGCGGAGATGATGTCCAGCGCAGCGGTCCGGAGCATCTGATACTCCTTGTCCGCCAGCGTCTGGGAAGGGGCCACCACGATGGAGTCGCCGGTATGGACGCCCACCGGATCGATATTCTCCATATTACAGACGGTGATCACATTACCGGCGCCATCCCGGATCACCTCATATTCGATCTCCTTCCAGCCGGAGATACACCGCTCGATGAGGACCTGTCCCACCCGGGACAGCCGAATGCCGTTGGAGGCGATCTCGTGGAGGTCCTTCATGGTGTAGGCGATACCGCCGCCGGTGCCACCCAAGGTATAGGCAGGCCGAACGATCACCGGCAGGCCAATTTCTTTAGTAAAGGCCATGGCGTCCTCTACGCTCTCCACAACTTTGGAGGTGACGCAGGGCTGGCCAATGGCCTCCATGGTATCTTTAAAGCCCTGCCGATCCTCCGCCTTGCGGAT
>CBCTLT010000256.1:0-3486 GCA_965147785.1 uncultured Oscillospiraceae bacterium | reverse complement strand
CCACGGTGGTGGCTTCTTCCGCCCCCAAGTCCGGCATCGACTACTTTCCTCTCACCATCGACTTTGAGGAGCGTATGTATTCCGTGGGCCGGATCCCCGGTGCCTATCTCCGCAGAGAGGGCCGTCCCTCTGAAAAGGGTGTGCTGGTAAGCCGGCTTATTGACCGTCCCATGCGCCCCTTCTTCGACGATGACCTCCGCAATGACGTGGTCATCACCTGCACCGCCCTTTCCAACGACTACGATAACTCCATCGAAGTCGTGGCTTCTCTGGGCGCCTTTATTGCCACCGCTTATTCCGACGTGCCCTGGAACGGCCCCATGGCCACCACTCAGGTTGCCTATGTGGACGGGGAATACGTCATCAACCCCAGCTATGAGCAGCATCAGAAGGCCGATATGTTCATCACCATCGCTTCCACTGCGGAAAAGGTGGTTATGATCGAGACCGAGGCCAATGAGATTCCCGAGGATATTCTCCTGGGCGGTATCAAGCTGGCCCATGAGACCAACCAGAAGATTGTGGCCTTCATCAACGAGATCGTGGCGGAGATCGGCAAGCCCAAGTTCTCCTTCGAAAAGGCTGCCGTCAACTATGATCTGCTGAATGATCTGATGGAGTATGGCCTGGATCAGATTGAGTATGCTCTGGATACTCCCGATAAAAATGTTCGTGAAGAGCGTCTGGCTGCCATCCGGCTGGACTTTGCAGAGAAGTTTTCAGAGAAATATGAGGATTACGACCAGCATATCGAGGTCTGCCTCTACAAGATGCAGAAGAAGGTCGTGAAGAAATGGCTCATGGCCGGCAAACGTGTGGACGGCCGTCAGACTGACGAAATCCGTCCTCTGGCCGCCGAGGTCGGCGTTTTGCCCCGGGTTCACGGCTCCGGCCTCTTTACCCGTGGTCAGACCCAAGTTCTGTCTGTTTGTACTCTTGGCAGCCTGTCCATGATGCAGAAGCTGGACACCATCTTCCCCGAAGAGGGCAAGCGCTGGATGCATCATTACAACATGCCCGCCTTCTCCACCGGCGAGGCCCGGGGCAGCCGCTCCACTTCCCGTCGGGAATACGGCCACGGTGCGCTGGTAGAAAAGGCTTTGGCACCGGTACTTCCCTCTGTAGAGGAGTTCCCCTACGCCATCCGCGTGGTCTCCGACGTGCTTTCCTCCAACGGTTCCACTTCTCAGGGTTCCATCTGCGGCACTACCCTGGCCCTGATGGACGCTGGTGTTCCCATTAAGCGGCCTGTGGCCGGCATCTCCTGCGGCCTGATTTCCGAGGGGGATACCTTCCGGACCTTTATTGACATCCAGGGCGTGGAGGATTTCCACGGTGAGATGGACTTCAAGGTGGCCGGTACCACCCAGGGCGTCACCGCCATTCAGATGGATCTGAAGAACGATGGTCTCACCATGGAGATCATTGAAAATGCGCTGGAAATTTGCCGCAAGGCCCGCCTGGAGATTCTGAATGAAGTAATGCTCCCCTGCATCCCCGAGCCTCGGAAGGAAGTCAGCGAGTATGCCCCCAAGATGATCTCCATGAAGATTCCTGTGGACAAGATCCGCGAGGTCATCGGTTCCGGTGGCAAGACCATTCAGAAGATCACCGCCGAGACTGGCGCCAAGATCGACATCGACGAAGATGGTTCCATCTTCATCTCTGCTGTGGACAGCTCTGCCTGCAAGGCTGCCAAAACTGCCATCGACAACATCTGCTTTGTCCCCGAGGTGGGCAAGCTGTACTATGGCAAGGTGGTACGCATTATCCCCATCGGCGCCTTTGTGGAACTGGCTCCTGGCAAGGACGGCATGATCCACATCTCCAAGCTGGAGAACCACCGTGTGGAAAAGGTGGAGGACGTCCTGAACGTGGGCGATATGACCTGGGTCAAGGTCACGGACATCGACGAAAAGGGTCGGGTCAACCTCTCCAGAAAAGACGCTCTAAAAGAGATGGCAAAGAAACAATAAGAAATAACGCCGCAGCGGCAGGGATTTCCTGCCGCTGTTTTTATTATCACACGCTGCGTCTGTTTGATCTGCGTACCTATTGACAAACAGTCGCGTATTTGCTAAATTGAAATTACCAAGAGGTGCTTTACAGTACCATTCATTTCGATTTTACAAGAAAGGACGGTTACCATGAAAATTGATGATTTAGAACCCAAAGATTTATATGGCGATTTGAACACGACCATCAAACAATCCATCGATTTGGTGAAAGAAGACAGCAGTTTTCGCCGAGTACCCAGTGGTGCCGTCCGTGACAAAACCAAGGGGCCGCATCTGCTGCAAAGCATTAAAGGGTTGGCAGCGGTAATTCTGGTCCTATTTCTGGCGGACTTCCTCATTGGCGGCGGATGGGACCTGCTGGTTGACGCCTCCAGCCTGCTCAGCTTGATTGTAGCAATGGTGGCCCTGATCGTGCTGGTGGGTATTGCATTCATCCAATATGTGCTCTCCAGAAACCAATCAACATAAGAATCCATAGGAACGCATTTTCGCATTAACGGCGGCGTAACAAGGAGGTCATATCATGAATGTTATATCGACACTCTTGCTTATCTGGTCAATATCAGCGGAATGCTCCACCTTGCAATGACTATTTTGGTGATTCTATGTGCCATTAAATATTTGAAGTCAGAAAAAAGTAAATGAAGTATTAGCTATTCAATAGTTAAGGCGCAGAAACCGGTGTTCTCCGATTTCTGCGCCATTCTTAACATTTGCTGCATACGCAGACATTATTCCTCCGCATCCAGCCAAGCGAAGGTATCATAATAGCCGTAATAGTCCTCCAGGTTTTCTCTTGCCTCCTCCTCGGTATATCCGGGCATCACGCCGGAATCATCCTCATTACTAAGAATGATCTCAAAGCCGGTTTCTCCTCCGGCGATCCCCATCAGGATCTCTTCTCCAAATACATCGTCATTCTCATTGATCTTCGCGATCCACTTTGTCATGTTTGTCACTCCTGCTTGCGTTGGTATTCTTATCAGGATGATTATACGCACTTCTATCTGGAATGTAAAGGTGATTCTATGGACATTTTCCCTTTTTTTCAATATAATATTTCCATCTTAAACTGTCAGGAGGTTTTCTCATGAAACAGTGTAAAATAACCGTCCTTAAATGCACCTTTGACACCGAACTCAAGGAGAAATACATCCCGGATCCGGACTATGGTCCCTGTCCCTATTTTGAGCCGGGGCAGGTCTATTATTCCAAAGCCGGCGAGCAGCCCGAGGGCTTTGGATGCAAAATCGGTTGGAAGTCCATTCAGGATGAGGCAACGGGTATGACAAAACCCCAGCCTGCCTTTTTCGAAGGCCGCCCCCATGTGGTCTGCTGCAATGACGGCTGCCGACCAGTGATCTTTCTGCTGGAAAGCGTGGAGATTTGATTTTTTGCCCGCATTACTAAATGGATCCCCCACTTCTGATTGTTTCGAAGTGAGGGATCCGCTTAACCTGAATTAAGA
>CBCTLT010000255.1:0-3495 GCA_965147785.1 uncultured Oscillospiraceae bacterium | reverse complement strand
TTTCCAAGGGGCCAGGCAGCCGGGGATTGGTGACCGCAGACCTGATCTGGGGTTATCCTATGCCCGAACCCCTGGTTATCAGCAAATATCGCTGGCCGGTGGCGCTCTATGACCGGGAGCAGAAGATGACGCGGATCAACTTTATGGATCAGAAGAATTGTCAAAAGTTTTTAGAGGCCATTGCGGCCCAGGGAAATCCCTTCGTCATGGGCTACTCCAGCGAGCACGCACAAAAATTTCAGGATGATTTTCAGGGCTTTGTACAGGAAGCGGCCCGGCAATCTTGATGTTTGTATAAAAAAAGGGTGCCCGGTGGCACCCTTTTTATGAAAGAGAAAGAATCATATCATACCAAACGGCACCGCCGTGGGAAGATGCGGAGACGCCGCGGCATTGAAAACCAAAACTCTCGTAAAAGCTTATTTTTTCTTCCTTGCAGGTTAGAATCACTCCTGCTTTGCCCCGCACTTTACTCAGGTCAATGAGCCGATTGAGGAGCCCACGGGCGATGCCCTGATGCCGGCATTCCGGTAATACGGCCAGGCCAAACACAGTCTGCCAGGGGTGCTCGGTGCTGTGGGGACAATTCGGTTCGTAGAGCTCGTCCCCAAGATCTGGTTCTGTGGTGCAGCAGCCGTCTATGATCCCAATGATCTGCTTGTCGCTGACTGCTACCAGGAAGGACTCGGGAAAAGTACGGATTCTGGTGGCAAAGGCTTCCCGGGTTGCGGCTTCCGCTTTGGGAAAGCTCATGGCTTCCACATGGGTCACAGCGTCCAGATCTGCTTCTGTGACAAAACGAATACAATATTCCATGTTTTTCACTCCAAATACAGGTTCTTCTTATACTACCAATAATTTTGCCAAAAAACAAGAGGAACCAAACCAATCATCCAAGCCCCTGAGGCAAGTGGGAGGGTTTTATGAAATTTACAAAAATGCACGGTATCGGCAACGATTATGTGTATGTCAACTGTTTTAAAGAAAGACTGGAAAATCCAGCTCAGATTTCTCGGTTTGTATCAGACCGGCATTGTGGGATTGGCGGCGACGGCCTAATTTTGATTGGTCCCTCAAATGTGGCCGACTTCCAAATGCGGATATACAACGCTGATGGTTCCCAGGCAGAGATGTGTGGCAACGGAGTCCGCTGTGTGGGCAAGTACGTCTATGACCGGGGCCTGACGAAGAAAACTACCGTAACAGTGGAGACTCTGGGAGGAATCAAAACCCTGGAGCTGCATGTGGAGCAGGGGACAGTCCGTTCTGTTACCGTGGATATGGGTTTGCCCATCCTTGCGCCGGAAAAAATACCGGTGCAGGGCACGGGAGAACGCTTTTTGAATATACCGGTTACGGTGGACGGCAGGGAATATCATGTGACAGCAGTGTCCATGGGCAATCCCCATGCGGTGGTGTTTGTGCCGGATACAGCCTCCCTAGATCTTCCCCATATTGGGCCGTTGTTTGAAAATCTAGAGATTTTCCCGGAACGCACCAACACGGAATTTGTGGAAGTAATTGACCGAGATACCCTGCGGATGCGGGTGTGGGAACGGGGCTCCGGCGAAACGATGGCCTGTGGTACCGGGGCATGTGCGACCCTGGTGGCATCGGTGCTCAACGGAAAATGCAAGCGGGAAGCAACGGTAAAACTGCTGGGTGGAGATCTTCAAATTCGGTGGGATGAAACAAACGATCATGTATATATGACTGGTCCGGCAACCATCGTATTCGATGGGGAAATCGACTTGGATCTGTAAGGAGTGTTTTTATGGCAAACGTCAACAGCAATTATCAAAAATTACCCGGAAGCTATCTGTTTGCGGAGATTGCCCGCCGGGTGGCCGCCTTTACAAAGGAACATCCGGAGGTAGAGCTCATCAAGCTGGGTATTGGGGATGTGACGCAGCCCCTGGCTCCGGCAGTCATTGCTGCGATGCATCAGGCGGTAGATGAGATGGGACGGAAGGAGACCTTCCGGGGTTACGGTCCTGAGCAGGGCTATGAGTTCCTGCGGCAGGCTATTGTAAACCATGACTTTCAGGCCAGAGGTGTAGACATTCAGATGGATGAAATCTTTGTGTCCGACGGAGCCAAGAGTGATTGCGGTAACATCGGCGATATTTTTTCCACCGATAATGTGGTAGCCGTTTGCGACCCGGTGTATCCTGTGTATGTGGATACCAACGCAATGGCTGGCCGGGCTGGGACCTATCTGGAAGAACTGGAAAAGTGGTCAGACATTTATTATATGCCCACCACTGCGGAAAATCAGTTTGTTCCTGCACTGCCGGACCGACATGTGGATCTCATCTATTTGTGTTTCCCCAACAATCCCACCGGCACTACCCTAAACCGGCAGCAGCTGCAGCAGTGGGTAGACTATGCCAACCGGGAGGATGCAGTGATCCTGTTTGACGTAGCCTACGAGGCGTTTATCACAGAAGCGGACGTCCCCCATACCATCTATGAGATCCCGGGTGCGAAAAGCTGTGCCATCGAATTCCACAGTTTTTCCAAGACCGCCGGTTTCACCGGAAACCGCTGTGCCTATACTGTAGTGCCCAAGGCGCTCAAACGACAGGGCCAAAGCCTCAACGCCATGTGGAACCGCCGTCATACCACCAAGTTTAACGGTGTGCCCTATGTGATTCAGCGGGCTGCTGAGGCGGTTTATAATCCAGAAGGTGACAAGCAGATCCGGCAGACCATTGCCTATTATCAGGAGAACGCCCGGGTGATTCGTGAGGGACTCCTGGAGGCCGGTCTGGAAGTATACGGCGGCGTAAACTCGCCTTATATCTGGTTTAAGACTCCCACGGATTCTTGGAGCTTCTTCGATCGGTTGCTCAAGGAGGCACATGTGGTTACTACCCCTGGAGCCGGATTCGGACCCAGCGGGGAAGGGTATATCCGTGTCACCGCCTTTGGCGATGCTGCGTCCACCCGACAGGCTGTAGACCGTATTTTAGCGCTGCTGAAATAATAAATAAAAGCAAAAGAGCACCCGTTGCGGAACATGAAGTTCCACAACGGGTGCTTTCTGTTATTCATTTGGCGATTCAGCTGTTTCAGCAGGTGGCTCCTTTGTAGCTGCGGTTTCCTCGGCATCTGAGGCCTCCGGCAGTTCCTCCGGCGGCTTCAGGAAGGCCATGAACTCATCTCCGGTGATGGTTTCCTTGGTGAGCAAGAACAAGGCGATTTCATCCAGTACCGCTCGATTGTCACGCAGCATTTGCTTAGCAGCCTCATAGCAGCTTTGCAAAAGTTCCCGCACCTCTACGTCGGCTTCTGCAGCGGTGGTTTCGGCACAGTTCAGGGAACTCTGTCCACCCAGGTATTGGCTTTCCGAGGTGACCAGAGCCATGAGTCCAAATTTCTGACTCATACCAAACTGCATGATCATACGCCGTGCCAGATCGGTGGCTTTCTCGATGTCGTTGGCAGCGCCTGTAGTCTGTGCGCCGAAGACAACCTCCTCGGCGGCCCGAC
>CBCTLT010000254.1:0-3535 GCA_965147785.1 uncultured Oscillospiraceae bacterium | reverse complement strand
CATTGGGGACGAGGGCAAAATTCATGTGTATTCCTGGGATGGCCGGCAGGAAACGAACCTTGTAAGCCCTTATTCTGTGCGGGATTTATATCTGGAGCATTTCGGAAAATTGTGAGGTGAGCACATGGCAAAGGGAATTCGTGAACGCCTACTGGAGCAGGCAATAAAGTTCCATCAATGGCAGGAAGCCACTTATCCCGGCAAAACCAGCGAGGAACTCGGCGGTGAGTGGGAAGTCGATTATCCATACTGGAATGATACTTACAGTGCCTTTTGCCATGTGTTGACCCAAATGGATGTAGAAACGGCAGACAGCGTCCTACTGGATGAGATGGTCTATCTGATCGCCAGGGACAACGAAGCGGAGGGGTTTATACAGGAGACCACTTCCCATCCTCAATGGTTCGAGCGCCTCTGCCGCAAGGCCGCAGCCTCCAATGAGAGTGAGGCCAAGTGGCAGTTTGCCGCGTATCTGCCAGAATGTCCGTGCAGCCAGGAAGTCAAAGACATGATCCTGGACTTCGCAAAGGACCCCAATGAATATGTGAGCCGGCGGGCGCTTTTGGCGATGCCCGCTCTGCGTCCTGACTGCGTGGAACAGTTCGCTCCGCTGTTCTGGGAGCGGAACTGTTATTCCCTCGAATTACAGGAATACCAGCGGATCGCGGTTCTGGTCTCGCTGGACGCCATCCATTCCGGCCTGCTTCCACAATACTTGGAGCAGGCCAAGCAGGATGGCCGGCGCTATCTGCTGGAACACGCAGAGAGGATCGAAGGAGGACTACTGTGAACGAAAATTTATTCCGCACCCAATTCGATCAACTGGAAAATACCGAGAAACAGGCGCTGATGGAAAGTCTGGCTGCTCGTTATGATATGGCTTTTCTCGGTCTACATACCTTTGACCGCTGGGGCCAGAGCAGCACCACTGGCATATTCAAGAAAGATGGCCGGGAGTTTGTCTTTGTTCCCGGTGATACCGTCACCCTGGGCTGGGAACAATTTGCCGTAGGGCTGAATCAGGAGAGCCGGGATGAATTGGAGTACCTGTTCCGGGAATGGGAGATGGAACAGGACCCGGAGGAGATGATCCGGGAAAGCATGGCTCTCGTTCGGCAGGCAGCCATTGGCCCCATGCTGGTGGGCCGGGAGCTGGAGGAACTCTGCTGGGAGCCGGTCACAATGGACGATCCCAGATTGACCGCCCATCCTGACTGGCTGAAGCAGTTTCGGGATTTTGCCTGGAGCGACCTTGACAGCCTTACCATGCACAAGTCGGCCCGCATTGAACGGACGGAAAAGGGCTTTCAGATCTGCATCTATAACCGCACAGACTACGATGAACTTCTTGCCGGGCTGGAAAAGCAGGGGCTTTCGCTGCCTACGGCGGATGAGTGGGCCTATCTGTGCGGCGGCGGGTGCCGCACCCTGTTCCCCTGGGGGGATGGAATGGACTACTCCATGCACCTGCATCACTTTGAAAGCCCGGAGGATGAGGACAAGCCTTTCGATATGGAGGAGCCCAACTTCTTCGGAGTGTCCATCGCCTATGACCCCTATATGCGGGAGGTCGTGAAGACCGAGCAGTTTACCACCTGCGGCGGTGATGGCGGGCGCAGCATCTGCGGCGGACTTGGAATTTTCCTCGGTTTCTTGCCCTGTTCGCCCCACTACAAGCCGGAAGTGCAGGAAGACAAGGAACTAAACGGCGACTATGACTTCTACCGGCCCATTATCCGGGTAGAGATGACTTGAGAGAATAGAGGGAAACAATGGACATCAACGGCTGGAATTATCTCTTTGAAAGCCTGCCTCATTGGAGGATTAGGGAGCGTTTTCCCTATGTTTATGATCAACTCACCCAGTCTCCGTCTGATAAATATGCCATCTTGATCTATTCCATTGCAGAAGTCAGTATGTGCAACGAGGTAGGCTGTCTGGCTGTTTTCGAAAGCCGAGAACATCCCCTCCTGCTACTGAACGCGTACAAAGCCCATTTCCCTCCTCAAACCCCTGTGTTTTCTGCAAATGGCCGGTATGTGTGTTTGAAGTCACAGGTGTACTTATCCGGCCAAAATCGAGTGGAGTGTCCCCTGCTTCTCCTGGATTTGTATGAGCGGCAATTCACGGTGTTGACAATGGATACACATGGTCATCAAATTGCCATCCAAAATCAAGCCGAGAAAGAATTGGTACTGCACTTAACGCCTTGCTCTAATCCTTCTGAGGAGTCAGAGCAGCAGGAATCGATACAAATGGCAGAATTGCTGTGGCATCCATTTCAAGAAATCAATATGTTGGAACGATGGCTTAAAAGATAATTTTCAAGAGGTAGGTTATGAAAGAAACAACACCCGATCTCACAAGGATCAGCAAGTATATCAGCTTGATCCTTCGGCACAAGCCGGAGGTTATTGGGATCAAGTTGGATACCCACGGCTGGGCGGATGTCAATGCGCTGCTGGCGGGTATCAGCAGAAAATACCCCATCAACCGGGACATCCTGGAGGAAATCGTACAGAGTGATGAAAAGCAGCGGTATTCCTTCAGCGAGGACGGGACAAAAATCCGGGCCAACCAGGGCCACTCCGTCCAGGTGGATGTGGAACTCCCCGTGACTGAACCACCGGAGACGCTGTACCACGGAACGGCCCGGCGGTTTGCTGCCTCCATCGAGGCCCAGGGACTGCTCCCCCAGAGCCGCCTGTATGTTCATCTTTCACCGGATCAGGAAACAGCGGAGAAAGTTGGGCGCCGGCATGGAGAACCTGTGATCTATCTGGTGGATGCCGGACAGATGCACCGGGACGGATATCTCTTTTATTTGTCCGCCAATGGAGTTTGGCTAACAAAGGTGGTTTCTGCAACCTACCTGAAACGCTTAGAGGGTGAATTGAAACAGCATTGACCTATCCCACCGTTATGGTTGTAGAAAGTAATTTGTAGCCGGAGGGATGAAGATGGACAGCAAGAAGCTGTATTGCCCTTCCTGTGGTCAACTGGCGGCACAGATGAAGGAAGACAGCAGCATCTCCTACCGCCAATATGACCAGCTTCTCCAGAAACTCATGGAACTGGAGCGGCAGGGTGACATGGAACTGTACGCCGGTGACTGCCCACTGGAGGATACCGGCGCAGTGCTGGACGCTGAGCAGCACTATACTGTCTGCCACTATATGCAATGCCGCAACTGCGGAGCCCTCTACTTTGTGGGAGCCTGCATCCGGGGTGCGCCGGTCTTTCGGCAGGTGGCAGACATCGGAAAAGAGAACCTGGACACCCGGCTGTGGGGCCGGTGTGGAACCTATTACTTACAGAAAAAAGACTGAAGGAGGCGTCAACATGGATGTCGTGAAACTCCCCAAGAAGGTCCGCATGGTCTGCTATGAGATCATGGATGGCAAAGAAGGAGCCTTGGACACGCTGGAATCCTTTGCCGACAAATATCCCCATCAGGTGGCGGCGGTGAAGGCGGAGGTGGCCTATTTCAACTTGGACTATGAGCAGGCGCTGGACCTGGATCTCACCGTCCTCC
>CBCTLT010000253.1:0-3536 GCA_965147785.1 uncultured Oscillospiraceae bacterium | reverse complement strand
CCAGGCCATTGCGGACAATATGGACAAGATGACCATGACCAAGGCTCCGGCCCAGGCGGAACAATAAAAAGGGGAGAACCGCATTGCTTTCTGAATTTGAACAAAAACTAGGGTATTCCTTCCGGAACAAGAGCCTGCTGAAAAATGCCCTGACCCACAGCTCCTATGCCAACGAGCACCGTCGGGAAGGGGCTGTCAGCAATGAACGGCTGGAGTTCCTGGGAGACGCCATCCTGGGGCTGGTGGTGGCGGAGCACCTGTACCAGACCCATCCGGACAAGCCTGAGGGGGAACTGACCAAGCTGCGGGCGGAACTGGTGTGCGAGAAAAGTCTGGCCGAAGTGGCCGCCCGCCTGGAACTGGGAAAGGTTCTGCGATTGGGCCACGGGGAAAGCCATGGCGGCGGCAGTCACCGGCCTTCCATGCTGGCGGATGCGGTGGAGGCAGTGCTGGCAGCTGCCTACCTTGACGGTGGGATGGAGATCCCCAAGGAGATTATCCGTCGGTTTATCCTCCAAAAGGAGCCCACGGTTTCGGGTAATCAGGACTACAAGACCCGATTCCAGGAACTGGTCCAGAGAAATCGGGATCAGGTCATTGCCTATGCCTTGACTGGCGAGTCTGGTCCCGATCACAACAAAGTGTTCACCGTGGAAGTGAGCCTCAACGGGGAAACCGTGGGGCAGGGCTCCGGCAGCAGCAAGAAACGGGCAGAGCAGGACGCGGCCAGAGAGGCCATCGACCGCCTGTTCCCAGGACAATAAAATAGGTTCAGGCGGCCGATCCGGCCGCCTGCTTGCGTTACGGAAGGAGGCACCATGGCAAAGCGGCATATCATCCCACTGTTCATTCCTCATCAGGGGTGTCCCAACCTGTGTGTGTTTTGTGACCAAAAGAAGATCTCCGGCGCGGAGACGCCAGTGACGCCGGAAATGGTGACCCAGCAGATCCAAAATGCGCTGATGATTTCCGGAGAATGCCGTGAACTGGCTTTTTACGGTGGCAGTTTCACAGCCATGAAGCCGGAGATCCAGGAGGGGCTGCTGGCGGCAGTCCAGCCCTTTTTGCGCCGGGGAGAGATCGGGGCCATCCGCCTGTCCACCCGGCCTGACGCCGTAGACGATTCCATCTGCCAACTGCTCCAAGCCTACGGGGTCACCACGGTGGAACTGGGCTGCCAGTCCATGGATCCTCGGGTGCTGGACCTTTCTAGGCGGGGGCATACCCCAGAGGATACGGTTCGGGCGGTAAAATGCCTTCGGCAGCATGGCTTTTCCCTGATCCTCCAGATGATGACCGGATTGCCGGGAGATTCCGGGCAGGAATCTTTGGAGACTGCAAAGGAGCTTGCCAACCTGGAACCTGACGGGGTACGGATCTACCCCACAGTGGTGCTCCGGGGGACAGAGCTGGAGCGTCAGATGCGAGCGGGACATTACCAGCCCCAAACGGTGGAGGAGGCGGTGAAGCTCTGCGCGTCCATCTATGAAATTTTCCGGGCGGCAGGGATCCCGGTGATCCGTCTGGGGCTCAATCCCACGGAGGACCTCTCCGGTGGAGAGGCAGTGGCCGGTGCCTATCATCCGGCCCTGGGGGAACTGGTGTTGTCGGAAATGTACCTCCGCCGGGCCAGAGCATTGCTGGGCAATACGAGTTGCCGGGAACCGATACTGCTTGTGCATCCCAGCCGGGTCTCGGTGATGATCGGCCAAAAACGCAGGAATATTACGCTTCTTCAGGAGGAGTTTGGCCTTCGATCTATAAAAGTTCTGCCGGAAGCCGGGGAACTATGGGAAATTACCTTGAAAAATACGTGACATTTTGGTATCATACATAGGTTAAACAAGTTTTATGAGGTGAAACTGTGTATTTAAAGGCGATTGCGATCCAGGGGTTTAAATCCTTTCCGGACAAAACTGTTTTGACCTTTGGTAGCGACATCACTGCCATTGTGGGTCCCAACGGCAGCGGAAAGTCCAATATTTCTGACGCCATCCGCTGGGTCATGGGGGAGATGAGCTCCAAGGCGCTCCGTGGCAGCAAGATGGAGGACGTGATCTTTGGCGGCACCTTGAAGCGGCCACAAGTGGGATTCGCGGAAGTGTCGCTGGTCCTGGATAATTCCGAGCACCTTTTTGACATAGAGGGCGCCGAAATCATGGTGACTCGCCGGTACTATCGCTCTGGTGAGAGCGAATACTATATCAACCGTCAGTCGGCCCGGCTCAAGGATATCAACGAGCTGTTCATGGATACCGGTCTGGGTCGTGAGGGCTACAGCAACATAGGCCAGGGCAGGATCGATGAGATCCTTTCCGCCAAGTCCACAGACCGCCGGGAGATTTTTGAAGAGGCGGCGGGTATCTCCAAATACCGGCACCGCAAGGAGGACACCGAGCGGAAGCTCCAGCAGACCCAGGACAATCTCCTGCGGATCAATGACAAGATCTCGGAACTGGAGCTGCAGGTCAATCCACTGCGGGAGCAGGCGGAAAAGGCGAAAAAGTATCTGGTGCTCCGGGATGAACTCCGGGGCTTGGAAGTAACGGTGTGGCTGGCCCAGCTGGAAAAGCTGTCGGAGACGGCGAAAAAGGCTGAGGCAGACTATGCTTCTGCCAAATTCCTGCTGGATCAGGGCAAAAGCGACTTGGAACAGTTGTATCAAAAAGCGGAGGCTCTGGCAGGGAATCTGCGGGAAATGGATGTGGAGGCAGAACATCTCCGACAGACGATTTCCGGTATTGAGAGCCAAACGGCGGAAAAAACCAGCCAGATGGCTGTACTGCGGACAAGGCTTCAAGGCAATACTTCCAATATTCGGCGACTGCACCAGGAGCTAGACGCCCAGGAGGGCCGCAGCGGTGATCTTCAGGAGCAGATCGCTGCCCGGAAACGCCGCTTGGCGGAAATTGCACAGGAGGTCCAGACTCAAAATACGCTGCTGAAAGAAAAACAAAGAAGTCTGGAACTGCTTCGATTGGATTTGAACAAGGAGACCGATAGTCTGGAAGCCTTGCGGCAGCGGCAGAATCTTTTAGTTCAACAGGGGGTGGAACTGCGTTCCAGTCTTTCTGCCAACGATTCCGACGCTCAAAAACTTTTGGACCGGCGGGGAGAGGTGGAAAAGAGCCGGCAGGAGGCGGAGGATAAGCTGCAATCCGCCCAACAGGAGCAGGAGAATGGCCAGAAGGCTTTGCTGCAATGGCGAGAACAGGCGGAAAGCCTGAAAAATGCCATTCAAGGATATGAATTGCGGGCCAGGGGACGGATTCAAAAGCGCAGGGATTTGGAGCGCAGTATCTCCGAGATGAAAATAAAACTCGATACCCTCAGTTCCCGAATCCGGATGTACCGGGAGATGGAACAGGGGTACGAGGGCTATTCCAAAGCTATAAAGATCGTGATGCAGGAGGCCGGTCGGGGAAATCTCCGGCATATCCATGGACCGGTGTCTCAGCTGATCCAGACTGGTGACGCCTATACGGTGGCCATTGAGACGGCTCTGGGGGCTTCTATGCAGTCCATTGTGGTTGATA
>CBCTLT010000252.1:0-3538 GCA_965147785.1 uncultured Oscillospiraceae bacterium | reverse complement strand
ATACAGAGTGGTTCAATACCGGCGTGGGAGACCTGATCCAAAAGGGAATCATCACCGGCGAACACAAAAACATTGATCCTGGCTTGGCGGTGGCTTCTGCAGCCTGGGGTGAACAGCGGCTTTATGACATTCTGGCTGACAATCCCAAAGCGGCCATCCGGCCTGCCAGCTATGTCTGTGATCCTGCAGTCATCAGCGGGATGAACAATATGATTGCCATCAATACGCTGATTGAAATGGATCTCACCGGACAGATCTGCTCCGAATCCATTGGCACCCGACAGATCTCCGGCTCCAGTGGAAACCTATGTTTCTCTCTGGGAGCTATCCATTCCAAGGGGGGCAAAAGTATTTTGTGCTTCCCCTCCATGACCAGAAAAGGGATCAGCAAGATCCGGGCCCAGCTCAGCCCAGGAGCCAATGTGACCATTCCGAGAAACTATGTGGACTACATTGTTACCGAGTACGGCGTGGCCCGCATGAAGGGGCGCAGTGTCAAGGAACGGACGGAGCAGCTCATCGCCATTGCCCATCCGGATGTCCGGGAAGAGCTACGGCGCTATGCCCGGGAACAGTTCTATATTTGATGGAAGGAGGGAATGGCTATGACGGAATTTGAACGCTTGTATACACAGAAAAAGGGGACCTTGGAGGATTGCCTGAAGGCCATCCACTCCCATGCCAGGGTCTGCTTCGCCGGGGACGGCAACCAGCCCAATACAATCCTGGAGAATCTGCACAAGCTGGCGCCCTATGTGGAGGATGTCCACTGCATTAAGGGCCATGAGGGAGATTTTCAGTGTGTGACCGATCCTGCCATGCACGGACATATCAGTTTTACCACCTTCCTTTATGGCCGGGTGCTGATGGAAGGACAGCGGCAGCGTAATGTTTCCTTTATCCCTGTGGATATTTGCGATTACGGCCCCTTCCTGTCGGAGTACCGGCCCAGAAATGTCTTTGTGGCGGCGGTAAGCCCCATGGACGACAAGGGGTATTTTCAGCTTGGCCTCAGCAATATGTGGGAAAGCGATTGTATCAAAACCTGTGATACCATTATTTTGGAGGTAAATCCTCGGCTGCCACGGGTCAAGGGTGGCTTGCGGATCAATGTCCGGGATGTGACGGTACTGATGGAGGTGGACTATCCGCCCCTGACAGTGCCGGATGCGGAAACCACGGAGATTGAAGAAAAGATCGGCGAGAACGTGGCGGAGCTGGTCCACGACGGCGATACCATCCAGTTGGGCATCGGCAGTATGCCAAATGCTGTTGGGCATCATCTGATGGACAAGAAGGATCTGGGGCTCCACACGGAGATGTTTACCTCCATTATGGGGGAAATGATCCGAAAGGGCGTTATCACCGGCCAGCGGAAAAACTACAATCGGGGCTTGCATATCGGCTGCTTTGCCGGAGGAGATCTGGACCTATATGACACCCTTGCTACCGATCCGTCGGTGCGGCTGTGTCCCACCCGGGTGGCGGTGAATCCTGCGGAGATCTCTAAGAACGATAATATGGTGTCCATTAACACCATCATTGAGATGGACATCACTGGACAGGTGTGCTCGGAATCCATTGGACCTACGCAGTTTTCCGGTACCGGTGGGGCGTTCTGCTTTGCCTTTGGCGCGCTGCACTCCAAGGGCGGACGTGGCATCCTGGCGTTCCAGGCAGCAACCAAAAAGGGGATTTCCAAAATCTCTGCCCAGCTGAAGCCTGGTGCCGCCGTATCCATCCCCAGAAACTATGTGGACTATGTGGTGACGGAGTATGGCATCGCCCATCTTCGGGGTAGAAGCGTCAAGGAACGGGCCCTGCAGCTCATCTCTATTGCCCACCCAGACGTGCGGGAAGAGCTCCGTAGATATGCAAAGGAACAATTTATTATCGTGTAGGCCATACAAAACGCCTAGAAATCCCATGACAGGGAAGGGCGATCCTTGTGGTTTTTTACGGAATTACAAAGTGTTTGCGGTTGAGCCGTGAAATGCTTGACATTCCGAAAAAATATCGGTATCATAATGATTGTGATACCATAGAGGCGCTTTGCGCCTAAAAACATGGAAAGGAATGATACCAATGGCAAAGTCTAAAGTTACCACCGTAGAAGAAGCTATTAAGACCTATTGCTTCGACGGCATGAGCGTGTTGCTTCCTGGTTTCGTGAACGTTGGTGTATCTGAGGTTCTGATCGAGGGCCTGATTGACGCAGGCATTAAGGATCTGAGCGTCATCTCCAACAACACCAGCGTACCTGGCCGAAGATTACCTGCTCTCACATCGGCAACAATGCTGAGACCGTTCAGAAGGTTGTGGATGGAGAGATCAACCTGACCTTCGTACCCCAGGGCTCCCTGTGCGAGAAGGTTCGTGCCGGCGGCGCTGGCATCGGCGGCGTTCTGACCCCCACTGGCCTGTATACTCCCATGATGGACGGCAAGCAGGTTGTGGAATGGGACGAGGAAGCCGGTAAGTTCGTGTTCCTGGAGGGCGAGATCGTGCCCGACAGCACCAAGAAGCGCTACATTCTGGAGCTGCCTCTCCATGCTGACGTGTGCTTTGTCCATGCCTGGAAGGCGGACAAGATGGGTAATGTGGTCTACCGCCGCACCTCTCGTAATTTCAATGAAACTTTTGCCACCGCTGCTGACCATGTCATTGTGGAGGCTGAGGAGATTGTTGAGATCGGCGAGCTGGATCCGGATCAGATCATGACTCCCGGCTTTGTGGTTGACGCTGTTGTGCAGGGCCGTGCCCTGACTGAGGCTTAAGGAGGTACTTCGAGATGGAACTGACAGGAAAAGATTTGATCGCTTACAGAACCGCACGGTTCTTTCAGGATGGTGACGTTGTAAACCTGGGCATTGGTATGCCCACCAAGTGCCTGGATTACCTGCCGGAAGGCGTGGATGTCTGGGTGGACTCCGAGAACGGCGTCGTAGGCCTGACTGGCGCTCCCAAAGAGGGCGAGCATGCCGATCCCAATGTTGTAGATGCTGGCGGTAAGGCCTCCATGCTCCGCGTGGGTGGTTCCTGCTTTGACAGCTTCCGTTCCTTTGGCTTTATTCGCGGTGGACATATTGATGCCACTGTGCTTGGTGCTTATGAAGTGGATGCCGAGGGCAATCTGGCCAACTGGATGATCCCTGGCAAGACTGCTGCCGGCATGGGCGGCGCTATGGACCTGGTGACCGGTTCCAAGATTACCATTGTTATGACCACCCATTGCGATAAGAAGGGCAATCCCAAGATTGTTCAGAAGACCAACATGCCTCTGACTGGCTATCACTGCATCAACTATGTGGTGTCCGAGCTGGCGGTGATCAAGATCACCGAGGAAGGCCCTGTGCTCCTGGAGACCGCTCCTGGTGTCACTGTTGAGGAAGTTGTTTCCAAGACGGGCGCCAAGCTGATTATCCCCGAGACTGTGGGCTGCATGGTCAAGGAATAAGATCAAAGATAATTGACGCGCTGCAATCTTTGCAGCGCGTCAATATTATTGTCTAAAAAACGCCCGGAGTCAATTTGACTC
>CBCTLT010000251.1:0-3546 GCA_965147785.1 uncultured Oscillospiraceae bacterium | reverse complement strand
GTTTCTAAAACCTTACCTTCATAAAAGAGTTTTGCAGATACTCCATTGCCAGAATAAGACCGAATCTGTTTTAGCAGGGTTACAAGCTGGGGAAAGTCTATACCAAGCATCATTCTTTTACAGGCATTGCGAGGATCCACATAAGTTGCGATAGGTCCACCACCAGGCTGAGCCTGGACGCGATTTGCGTTCCAGGTTCAGCTATTTATTTTGCATTTTTGCTTGCGTCTATATTGGGTACCTTATTATAAACGCTTCCCAAAATTGAAACCGCAGCCATGTTGTCCATTGCAACAGGGCTGCGGTTATGCAATATTCATTATTCAGTATTATTTAGCCGAGGCCAGGAGATCCATAAAATCCGCCACGGAGTAACCAAAGGCATTGGCAAGCGCACAGATATTCCGCGTACTGATGGTTTCGGCTCTGCCGGATAGAATTTCCCGCAGTACTGGTCTGGAAATCATGGTACGCTGGCACAGAGTTTCGGTGGTGTATCCACAGCGTACCATTTCAACCCGTATCGTGTCTCCGGCTTCAGCTGGGGTTTTCAAAAGGAGTCACTCCGTTTCTTGGTGGTCTCAATCGCAAGATTCAGGGCGGTTTTATAGAGCTCGTCCGCGTGCTTTTTCAGGTTAGCGGACATGGTTACGCCGACTTCTTCGTTAGGTGCCATCAAAGAAAGGACCATCATGGGCATATTGTCGTCTCGATAGGACAGTGTGGCAATCCAATATCCGTTTTCATCCTGGCCCACCTGGGTGGTAATATAGCCATCCCGGCGAAGCTGGGTTATTTTTTTGGAAATAGCGTCAGATACCTTTTGAACCACAGGGACCGCAAGGGAATCCTCTACGTCTGAGCCCTGTTTTCGGCCTTTTTCCGTGATAAAATACCGCTGTTGGTCGTTGACCTGGAGATGGCCGGATTCCACCAACTCCGGCAGACTTTCCGCCAATGTAAAATAATTGAGGCTCTCGTCCTGATAGGCAATTTCGTAGATCTCCTCAGCAGTCAACGGCGTGTCAATACGGGCCAGGATAAAAAGGATCAACACCTTTACATCCAATTTATTATGCAAAAACCCCTTGGGTTGGATTTCCATAGGAATACCTCCTTTGTGCCGATGTCGGTTCTTTTATTATATCGGATTACCTTGGAAAAAACAAGGCCGAGAGATAGAAGCTTTTGTCGAACTGAGCTCTGTTTTGCTGTCATTAAATCACCAAAGCGGTTTGACGGACCATTCTTTGTGTGCTAGAATAAAAGCCAACTTAGTTTTGGAATAACGTCCGTTGGGAAGAGGAGCAGCTATGGAACAGCAAGACGTACAACGATTTCTGTCAGCGCGCAAAACTGTAATTGCGCAACATTATCAAGATCTTAACGAAATGCAGCGACAAGCGGTCTTGACGACGCAGGGACCTTTGCTGCTATTGGCAGGTGCAGGAAGTGGAAAAACCACGGTTTTGATTCAACGGATTGCCAACCTGATTCAATTTGGCCGCGCCGCGGATAGCGAAGAAGTGCCGGAGAATCTTACAAAAGAAGATGTGGATTTTCTCTGTGCCTATGCCTCTCATCCTACGGAAGAGGCAAGGCAGCAAGCGGAAGGACTATGTGCCCTGTATCCCGCTGCACCATGGAATATCATTGCCATTACCTTTACAAATAAAGCCGCTAATGAGCTCAAGGAGCGGTTATCTGCCATGCTGGGTGAGTCTGCTTTGGATGTATGGGCTATGACCTTCCATTCCGCCTGCTGCCGGATTCTGCGTCGGGACATTGACCGCCTGGGATATGACCGCAGTTTTACCATCTATGATTCTGCGGATTCGGAAAAGCTGATCAAGGAAGTCCTCAAGGATCTGGGGCTGGATGAAAAAACATTTCCGCCCAAATCTATGCTCAGCGCAATTTCATCTGCCAAGGATCGGATGATTGCTCCCAGGGAATATCTGATTCAGGCGAAAACCAGCACAGATTTTCGGGCAACTCATATTGGTTACATCTATGAAGAATATCAAAAGCGGTTACAAGCGGCCAACGCTGTGGATTTTGACGATATTATTTTGCTGACGGTGCGGCTTTTGCAGGATTTTGATGAAGTGCGGGAATACTATCAGAGGAAATTCCGATATGTGCTCATCGATGAGTATCAGGACACCAACAACCTGCAGTATCTGCTGGCCACTCTGTTGTCCGGGAAGTATCAAAATATCTGCGTGGTGGGAGACGACGATCAGTCCATCTACCGGTTTCGAGGCGCTACGATTGAAAACATTTTAAACTTTGAGAAACAGCATACCGGCGCCAAGGTGATTCGCCTGGAACAAAATTATCGCTCCACAAAATATATCCTTGCGGCAGCTAATGCAGTCATTTCCCATAACAAAGGAAGAAAGGGGAAACGTCTGTGGACAGACAACGCTCAGGGGGAGCGAATTGCTGTATACGAGGCCTATAACGAAACGGAAGAGGCCAACTATGTGGCATCCCAGATTCTGGCGGGACTATCCAGGGGAGAGCAGTTTAAGGATTGCGCCGTTCTCTCTCGGACCCACGCCCAATCCAACGCTATAGAACTTTCCTTTAAACGCAACGGCATTCCCTATCGGATCATTGGGGGCACCCGCTTTTTTGATCGAGCTGAAGTAAAGGATATGCTGGCCTATCTCTGTGTAATCAATAACACCTCGGATGACCTTCGCCTCCGCAGAATCGTCAATGTTCCGGCCAGAGGAATCGGCGGGAAAACACTGGAAATTGCGGAACGCCAGGCGACAACCGCCAATCTTCCGCTCTACAGAGTCATTGCGGATTGCAGAAGCTATCCTTCCCTTGAAAAAGCAGCGGCCAAATTGGAGAAATTTTCTCAGCTGATTGAAGGACTTCGGAATGCCCTTGACACCTTGGAACTGCCGGAATTTTATGATGAGGTGCTCCAGCGGACGGGGTATCTTGCCATGCTGGAGGCCAAGGACGACCTGGAAAACCGGACTCGAAAAGAAAACGTGCAGGAGCTCAAATCCAGCATTCTCAGCTACATGGAGGAGGCAGAGACGCCCACTCTGGCTGGTTTTCTGGAAGAGATCAGCCTGTATACAGACATTGAACGATACGATCAGAACGCAGATGCTGCCGTGATGATGACCATGCACAGCGCCAAGGGCCTGGAGTTTCCCAACGTGTTTTTGGTGGGCATGGAGGAAGGTTTGTTCCCCGGCATGCGGGTATTGACAGATCCAGAAGAGTTGGAGGAGGAGCGCCGGCTTTGCTATGTAGCCATCACCCGGGCCAAACAACGGCTCTATTTGACCCATGCCAAGCAGCGAATGCTCTATGGCAGAACTTCCTTTAACCGGGTCTCCCGGTTTCTGACGGAGATTCCGGAGAATTGTGTTCAGCAGCGCCGCCGCACCAATCCTGGAACTGCAACGGTGGGCCAGCGCTATGGGCAAACCCGCAGCCAGACTGGCAGCAGAACGGAACGGCATACTAGCTATGCACCAAAGCCAGCTGGACCGCTCTTGGAGCTGTCCAAGG
>CBCTLT010000250.1:0-3555 GCA_965147785.1 uncultured Oscillospiraceae bacterium | reverse complement strand
ATCAGGAGATTGACCAGGCGGAACGGGATATCGAACGGCTTTGCCTGAAGCTTCTTTTGCAGCAGCAGCCGGTAGCAAGAGATCTGCGGCAGATTTCCTCTGCGTTAAAAATGATTACAGATATGGAGCGAATTGGAGATCAAGCGGCGGATATTTCGGAAATCGTACTCTATATTGCCGATGGTTATGTAATTCCGGAACTGGCCGATATTGGAGTTATGGCCCGGGCGGCCTCCACTATGGTGACACGCAGCGTAGCTGCCTATGTACAGCGGGATCTGGAGTTGGCAAAGGAAGTCATTGCCTCCGATGATGAGGTGGATGAGCTGTTCAACCGGGTCAAGGAGGAACTGATCGATCTCATTGCCAAGAATCCGGGCTGCGGCCAGCAGGCGCTGGATTTCCTGATGATTGCCAAGTATCTTGAGCGTATCGGGGATCACGCCACCAACATTGCTGAATGGGTGGAGTTTTCGATTTTGGGACGGCATCCGGAAAACGACCCGGAAGATAACGGTTCTCTGGAAAACCGGGAAGGTCCCAGTGAGCGGTGAGGCTTGGCCTTGTGGAGACGCAATGCGTCTCCGCTTTTTTATGTCAATGCCTGGCCGCAAAAAAAGACAATACACAAAAAAACTTTAACGCTTTTTTGTGATAAAGCTTGACGAATCCTGTGGAACTTGGTATCATAAAAATCGCCGCAGCTGCGGCTAACCACAGGAGGGGAAAACATGTTCGGTGTTTTGGTAAATACGGCCACGGTGCTGCTGGGCAGTATAATAGGCCTTTTGTGCAAAAAAGGGATTCCGGAGCGGCTCAGCAGTGCTGTGATGGTAGCCATAGGCCTTTGTACTGTGGCCATCGGTGTCACGGGGTTGGCGGAGGGAGACAATACCCTGGCGCTGATTATCTCCATTGTGCTGGGGGTGCTGGTGGGAGAGCTGCTGGATATCGACGGCCGTGTGAACCGTCTTGTGGAGAAGGTGGCGGGAAAGACCGCAGGCGCAGGAAAGGCGGCGCAGATCTCCCAGGGATTTATCACGGCCTGCCTGCTGTTTTGTATCGGCGCCATGACCATTGTGGGATCCCTCAACGCCGGACTGCGAGGCGACAATGAAATGCTGCTGACCAAATCTTTGCTGGATTTCATTTCCTCCATTATGCTCTCTGCTACCCTGGGGATCGGCGTGCTGTTTTCCGCAGTCTTTGTGCTGGTGTTTCAGGGCGGGATTGTGCTGCTGGCCCAGGTGCTGTCGCCGGTGCTGTCAGAGGCCTGCGTTGCCGAGCTCACCTGCGCGGGAAGCTTGATGATCCTGGCGCTGGGCCTCAATATTGTGGGCATCACGAAGATCAAAGTCATCAATTTTCTGCCGGCTTTGCTGCTGGTGCCTGCGGTGCTTTATGGACTGGAGGCAGTGGGAATATAAAAAATGTGGCTTCGGACGAAGGTCCGAAGCCACATTTTTTATAGGATTTACACGTAGAACAGCATCTCGGAGTAGTTGGGCAGGGGCCAGTATTCCTTGCCTACAATAATTTCGCAGTGGTCGGCTGCGGCACGAACCTCCGCCATAGCGGGGAGAATCGTATTGCAGTAATAGTCGGCCAGCTCATAGGTGCCCTTCACGGTGTCCACCTTGTTCATGAGATCCTCCAGCTTATCGCAGGCAGCGCACATGTTGTCGGTATCCCGGGAAACATATTTGAGAATCTGCTCCTCGGTTTTGGTACTGATGCTTTCGCTGACGGAACGCTTGGAGGAGGCGGTGCCTGCCACGGCGGACATGAATTCCAGTGCAGCAGGGATCAGCTGACGGCGGGCCATGCCCAGTGTGGTCAGTGCCTCAATGTTGATGACCTTGGAATAATGCTCCAGACCCACCTCATAGCGGCTCTGCATCTCCACAGGAGACAGTACGTTCATCTCGGACATCAGGCGGATGTTTTTCTCCGCCAGCATGCTGGGCAGGGCATCCACGGTGGTCTTCATATTGGAAAGGCCCCGGCGTGCAGCCTCGGCTTCCCACTCGGCGGAATAGCCGTTGCCGTTAAACAGGATCCGCTGATGCTCCTTGATGGTCTTTTTGACCCATGCGGCGGCGGCAGCGGTGAAGTCCTCCTGACCCTCCATCTCCGCGGCGAATTCCCGAAGTACATGGGCCACGGCAGTGTTGAGCACCATGTTGGCATCGGCCAGGTTCATGGCGGAGCCGGGCATACGGAACTCAAACTTGTTGCCTGTAAAGGCGAAGGGAGACGTGCGGTTCCGGTCGGTGTTATCTTTGGGGAATACCGGCAAAACGTCTACGCCAAGGTCGATCTTGCTCTGACCTTTGGCAGTGTAGGGGCTGTCGTTGGCGATGGCATCGAGAATGGCTCCCAGCTCGTCACCCACAAAGATGGAGATGATGGCGGGTGGCGCTTCGTTGGCGCCCAGACGGTGATCATTTCCGGGAGATGCCACGGAGACCCGGAGGAGATCCTGATATTCGTCTACCGCCTTGATGACTGCGGTCAGGAAGGTGAGAAACTGCAGATTGTCCATGGGGGTATCACCGGGATCCAGCAGGTTTTCGCTGCCGGCGGAGATAGACCAGTTGTTGTGCTTGCCGGAGCCGTTGACCCCGTCAAAGGGCTTTTCGTGCTGGAGGCACACAAGACCGTGCCGCTCGGCCACCTTCTTCATGATTTCCATGGTCAGCAGGTTGAAGTCGATAGATTTGTTAGTGGTATCAAAGATGGGAGCCAGCTCATGCTGGGCCGGGGCCACCTCGTTGTGCTTGGTCTTTGCCGGGATACCCAGCTTCCACAGCTCGGTGTCCAGGTCCTTCATAAATTCAGAAACCTGGGTGCGAATGGCACCAAAATAGTGCTCCTCCAGTTCCTGGCCCTTGGCGGCGGAGTGACCAAATAGGGTGCGGCCGGTGAGAATCAAATCCTCACGGAGGGCATAGTCCTCTTTGCGGATCAGGAAGTACTCCTGCTCCGGTCCCACGGTGGAGGTGACTTGTTCATAATCCTTGCCAAACAGCCGGAGCACCTTGCAGGCTTCCTGGGAAATGGCCTTCATGGAGCGCAGCAGGGGTGTCTTTTTATCCAGAGCTTCCCCGGTATAGGAGCAGAAGGCGGTGGGAATGCAGAGCACGTCGTCCTTCACAAAGGCGTAGCTAGTGGGGTCCCAGGCGGTATAGCCTCGGGCTTCGCAGGTGGCCCGGAGACCGCCGGAGGGGAAGGAGGAGGCGTCAGGCTCGCCCTGGATCAGCTCCTTGCCCTTGAATTCCATAATGGCAGTGCCGTCGCCGATGGGAGAGATGAAGCCGTCGTGCTTTTCTGAGGTGATGCCGGTAAGGGGCTGGAACCAATGGGTGTAGTGAGTGGCGCCCTTTTCGATGGCCCAGTCCTTCATGACGCTGGCAACGACGTTGGCAACATCGGGGTCCAGAGGCTTGCTCTCGTCAATGGTGGCTTTGAGACTTTTGAAGGTGGCGCTGGGAAGACGCTCCTTCATCACATGCTCGTTAAATACCATGGAACCGTAGATTTCCTTGGTGTTTG
>CBCTLT010000249.1:0-3571 GCA_965147785.1 uncultured Oscillospiraceae bacterium | reverse complement strand
TGTGGAAGGATACAGCAGTTTCCGCAGCCTTTTTTGGGGGAAAGGCGGCCGCCTGGGGAATATAATGCAGGCCGCAAAATGCGGATTTTCCTGCTTCCACTGTGGTGGGAAGCGGAACGTCTGATGATAAAGTTCCCCGTTGCTTCAGACGGTAGGCCGCCTGGGTCACCTGAGGTGGAAAGATATTGCAGGCCTCCAGCTCTTCTACGCGCTGAAGCGCGTCTGCCGTGGGAAGCATCCACCGTATCTGGCCGTCCTGCATCAGCATCACATGCTTACAGAAGTCTGCAATGTACTCCGTATGATGTTCGATGACAATAATGGTCTTGCCTTGTTGTTGGTTTAATTCCCGCAGTACCTCGTAGATTCGGTCGGCATGCATGGGATCCAACTGAGCAATGGGTTCGTCCAGAATTAAAATATCCGGCTGCAGGGAGACGGTTCCTGCCAAGGCCAGCAAGTGCGTTTGCCCGCCGGATAGCTGCCAGATGTACGAATCTTCCCGGCCTTCCAGACCACACTGCTTTAGAGCGGTTCGCCCCCGCTCCAGATAGTCGCTAAATGCATAATTCAGGCAGGCATAGGAGGCGTCATCCAGCACTGTGGGACGGACGATTTGGTTCTCAAAATCCTGATACACATAGCCCACTTTCTGGGCCAAGGTACCCACATCCTGCGCTAGGGTATTTAAGCCTGCCACTGTTACAGTACCTTCCATGGCTCCGGTGATAAAATGGGGAATCAACCCATTGAGAACCTTACACAAAGTGGACTTCCCGCAGCCGTTGTTTCCAACGACTGCAAGGAAGTCCCCCTTGGGAATCTGAATGGAGATGTCCCGCAAAGTGGGCTGCGGGGCGCCTGGATAGGTATAGGTTAGACTGTCAATCTCCACCGCGTCCATAAACTTACTCCTTCACGAATTTACTAGCACGGTGCTTCATCACCAGAAGTACGACCACAACTGCCATGGCGGCTACGACCATGCCCACAGCCATTGCGGTGCCGCTTTCAGCCCACTGAGCTTCCCAGTCGATCAGAGACATGCCAGCGGTAGCGGCTAGTTCAGCTGCAACAGCACAGCCAAAGCCAATGACGCAGACAATCAAAACCTTGGGATTGATACCGCTGACAGAACTTTTTGGGGTGCGGGGAGACATACCCAAAAGAGGCTCGATTTTCCCATAAAGCTTCGGCACCAGATACACAGTGGGCAACAGACAAAACAGAATGCCGGAGAAGAGCAGATCATTGCAGAAGGCAAAGCCCTCGGTAGCAAATACGCTTTCGGGAAGACCGGCCACGGCTTCAAAATCCTCCACCGCAAGCTGCACCTTCAAAATATCCACGATTGTGCCCATGAGAAGCTGAGCAGCAGTGCCAATGATAGCAGATACCCCTACCATAGTACGATTTTGAGGATTCTTTACCAACCGCCCGGCAAGATAAACCCCAATGGTGACGGTAAGAAATTTTTCCAATTCGCCCAAGCCGCCAAACTGTCCCAGCATAATTTCGCTGAACACCAGTTCACCGGTAGCTGCGCCTAGTGCGGCAGACAACGGATCAAACAGCATAGAAAGCGTCAGAGGAATGAATAAGAAGTACTCCACGGAGAACTCTACAATACCCACCTGAAACTTTGGGATCAATTCGGTAAACAGGGTTGCCAATCCATACAAAGACATGGACAAGACAAAAATCATTAATTTCTGCGATTGAGTCGCAGCTTGCTTTTGTGCGATACTCATATGTATTCCTCCCGATTTGTGTCAAATGTTTTCATTCACGCAAAAAACAGTGTAGCAGAGGAATGTAAATCTACCTTTCATGAAGATGTAAAATGTGGATAAATTATTTTTGGAATCTATGGAAAATATGCAATTGATCTGAAAGGTCGCACAGGAAAATGGATGGACTCAACGGTAAAACAGCACACAATGGACAGAATTTTGTACCTAATTGCGCAAAAAACGTCCATTGTGTGCTGTGTGATAATTTCGGTTTTGGGTCAGAATATAGGCTAAATTTACTGAATAGTAATCTAATCCCGCAACCTCATTTAATGATTATCTGTGGATAAAGCAATCCTATGCAGCCTGTACCAGTGCTACACAGTCTACGATTCCCATGGCTTCGATGCTGGAAACATAGGAATCTCACTCAGTGTCCAGGTTGGAGTTACCTAATATTCATAGGCTCCACGGGTCTCCATCAGGAACTGACCACGCTGACAGCAATATGGGTTTTTTGCCATTTCTGGGGGCATCTCCATGATCTGCATGCTGCCTTCTGGAGCAGAAACTCATGGGCCTATCTTCGCCCTTTGCTTTGAAAAAGCCTTCTGGCTCCAGGGCCACCAGTCCGCCGGGGTTTCCGTAAGCCGGGAAAGATACGGGCTTGGCTAATTCGGATGATTGCTCAAAGCCTCATCTCAGTGTTTTAAATTACCCGTTGCCGGATTGTCAATCAAGTTCCCATCCTTTGTAAAGCGGGAGCCGTGACAGGGGCAATCCCAGGTGTGTTCCTCAGAATTCCATTTCAGTGCACAGCCCAGATGGGGGCAGCGTTTAGTGGTGGGCGTCAGCAGGCTGACCACAGCCTCAAACCCGTTGACGGCCAATTGGGGATGAAGGATGGAACGAGAGGGGGAGAATACCTCCTCATACGGGTTTTTCTTTCCCTGCACAAGATCACTGAGAATCATAGCGGATACCATGGAGGTGGTCATGCCCCACTTGTTGAAACCGGTGGCCACATACAAATCTGTAGTGGAGGCGGAATAGGGCCCGATATAAGGGACGCCGTCCAAGCTCATACAGTCCTGCGTTGCCCAGTGGTATTGCTCCTCCGCTTGCGGGTAATGCTGCCGGGCAAAATCCCGCAGTTCCAGCCAGCCGCCCCCTTTTTTACCGGTGCGGTGTCCGCTGCCCCCGACGAGCAGCAGATTTTCGTAATTTCGGAAGGACATTCCCGTCTGTGCCTCGTCCAAATACATGCCGTCCACATCCGGTGCATTTTTGAGGGCGATGACATAAGAACGGCGCTGGTACAGCTTGAGGAAATAACTGCCGTGCTTGTTGAGAAAGGGAAAGTGGGTAGTTACAATGATCTTCTTGGCACGAATCCGACCATGATTCGTCACAGCCGTGGTGCCGAGCAACTCCTGCACCCGTGTGTGCTCATAGATGTGTAGACCCTTTGCAATGCTGGAGACGAATTTCAGCGGATGAAACTGTGCCTGATTGGGGAATCTGACCGCACCGGCAACAGGAAAAGGAAGCGGGAGCTTGTCCGAAAATTCAGCCCGAAACCCTAGTTTTTCCAAGGCATTTAGCTCTCGCTCAATCTTACGCCGGTCATCCAGAGAATAGGTGTATGCGGCCTTTTCCTCGAAGCCGCAGTCCATATTTCGGCACAACTTCCGGTATGTTTGAAGCGCTGCTTCGTTGGCGGCAAGATATTGCTTTGCTCGCTCGATTCCAAACTTGGAAATTAGCTTGTCGTAAATTAGCCCATGCTGACTGGTAATCTTGGCAGTGGTGTTTTTGGTGATGCCGCTGCATACTGT
>CBCTLT010000248.1:0-3592 GCA_965147785.1 uncultured Oscillospiraceae bacterium | reverse complement strand
GGACGATACGCCCACCCATCTGTCGGCTATGCTCACCGGCGAGCACAAGCTGGAATACCGCATTGCCGGACCCAAGGACAAGGTTGTGGCCTGCATCCGGGCTGTGGACGGCATCAAGACGGTGACGCCTACGGTGGAGGCGGAGCCTGGGGCCTATGAATACCTGGTGGAGTCGGCGGAGCATCTGGATGCCAGAAAGCTGATCTTCTCCGCCCTGTCCCGAGCGGGCTATCCCGTGCTGCTTCTGAAGAATCAGGACCTGTCGCTGGAGGACGTCTTTATCCAGCTGACTGCCGATAAGAAAACCACTGCGAAGGGGGCAAAGTAAATCATGAGTGCAATTTTTAAGCGCGACCTGCGCGCATATTTCAAGTCCCCGCTGGGTTATGTGTATCTGGCAGCGTTCCTGCTGGTGCTGAACATTTACTTCTATATCATGAACGTTTACAGCGGATCCTGTGACTTGCAAAGCATTTTCTCCTTTATCGTAACCATGTGCGTGTTTCTAATCCAGATCCTCACCATGCGCACCTTCTCCGAGGATTATAAGCAGAAAACAGATCAGCTGTTGTTTACTGCTCCGGTTCGGCTTTCCGGCATCGTCATGGGCAAGTTTTTCGCGGCCCTGGTGGTATTCCTCATCGGTGTGTGCATTACCCTGGTATATGTGGTGATCGTTTCCACCTGGGGCGTTCTGGAGTTTGCTACGGTGCTGGGCAACTATGTGGCCATCTGTGCCACGGCTATGGCGTTTATTTCCATCGGCGTGTTCATCTCTTCCCTGACCCAGAACCAGTTGGTGGCCTGTATCACCACGGTAGCCGTGTTCCTGGGGCTGTATCTGCTGGACTATTCCTACAGCCTGCTGAACGCCACATGGGCCAAAAACCTGATCTATTACTTTTCCATGTTCCGGCGCTACAATGATTTCACCCAGGGGATCTTCTCGTTTGCAGATCTCATCTTTTATCTCAGTGTCGCAGGTACCTTTGTATTCCTGACTGTGCGGATGCTTGAGCGGAAGCGCTGGAGCTAAGGAGGAACATCATGAGCAAAAATCAGAAACCTGAAGTAAAACCGGTGGACGCGGCCGGGTCTACCGCAGAGCTGGGCAAAAAGCGCCGCATGAAGATTGGCGTGTTGGCCCTGATCTCCACCGTTGTCGTGATTGCTGCGGTGATTGCCATCAACTACTTTGTGGATTACATTGCCGACCGCTTTGTGCTGGAAATTGATATGACCGCAGAATCGGAGTATGAAATCTCCGACGAGACAGCTCAGCTCCTGAGCACCTTGAGCGAGCCCATCACTATCACGGTGCTCTGCGACGAGACTGACTATGCCAACGACGCAGATCTGCGCCGTCTGCCCAAGGTGCTGCAGCGTTATGAGCAGCTCAGCGAGGGCATGGTGACCGTGAAATACATCAATGCCGTGACCAACCCGTCCATATTTAATAAATATAATGAACTGGGCGACCTGTCTACCGGCGACATTATCGTGGAGAGCGAGAAGCGCTATAAGGCCATGGATCCTCATGATCTGCTGGAGTATACCACTTCTTCTGACTCCACCTCTTCGGAGTCCAGCTATGTTACCGGCCTGCGGGCAGAGCAGCGTCTGACCTCCGCGATCCTTTATGTGACTGCTACCAAGGTGCCCAAGGCTGCCTATATCACTGGCCATCAGGAGACTGTCAATCTGGAGACCATGGACGAACTCTTGACCTCTGGCAACTACGAGGTTACCACGGTAAGCCTGATGCAGGAAAATGAGATCCCCTCGGATGTGGATATGATCATCATTTCCCAGCCCATGGGCGACTACACCGAAGAGGAGATCGAGATTATTGATACCTTCCTCAACGATGGCGGACGGATGATCGTGACCTACGGTCCTGATACCCCCACGCTGACCAACTTGGAGGCCTACTTCGAGGAATGGGGCGTGGCCTACGAGAACCAGATGGTCTATGACACGGAGCGCTGCTTCGCGGGCTATAACGCCTATATCCTGCCCAACATCAACACGGTGGAGGGCCTGACGGACAACCTGGATTCCAAGAGCTATGTGATCATTCCCGGCGCCCGGCCCATCAGCGTGCTGTGGGAGCAGGACAACTGGCGTGGCACCCAGGTGCTGATGACCTCCTCGGATTCTGCCTATGCCAAGGATTTGTCTACTGAGAGCACCGGCTACGAGCAGGAGGCTGACGACGCTTCCGGACCCTTTAACGTGGGTGTGCTGGCCTATCAAACCCAGATGCATAACCTGGACAGCACCTATTCCTATGTGCTGTTCCTGAATGCCGGTTTTGTCAGCGATTCCACCCTGGGCGGTGACAGCTTCCTGAACAAGGATTATTTCCTCAGTGCCCTGAACTTCATGAGCGATGACTCCGAATCTGTAGTCATTGCCTCCAAGGACCTGACCTCTGCCAACCTGGTGGTACCCGGTTCTGCGAAAACGGTGCTGTATTATCTGCTGATCTTTATTATCCCTGGCGTTTGCCTGATTTGCGGTATCATTGTCTGGGCAAGAAGGAGACATAAGTAATGAAAAGCCTGAAAACTATTATCATCGCAGGCATTGTACTTGTGGTTTTCGTCATTGCCACCATTGTTGTCATCAATATCCCGCAGACCGCGGAGGCTGAAGAGGAGACCTCCACCGAGGAATCCACTGCTGAGACCGTCTACGTCATCAACAAGGACTACAGCACTCTGGAGCGGTTTACCGTAATTCCCACGGAGCGGGAGGTGGACGAGGATACGGCCTATGCCTATGCTTCGGAAGAACTAGACGTCAAAATCATTCGTTCTGAGGACGAGGATGGCAACGAAGTCTATGAGTATGATGCCAGCCCCGATCCTGGAAAGTTTGAGTACGATACCTCCAAGTTCCGGTCTATGATGTACACCGTGACCTCCATATCTGCAGTCAATCTGGTGGAGGAGGATGCGGAAAACCTCTCCGATTACGGCTTGGATGAACCCACCGCTGTGGTAAAGACCTATTATTCTGACGGTTCCGAGGTGGATATCATCATCGGTTCCCAGGCACCGGTAGACGAGAACTACTACTGCATGACCTCCGAGTCCAATGCGGTCTATACCATCGGTTCCTATGTGGATTCCCTGCTGGTACGCCGGCCCATTGAATATCGGGACATCACCCTGTTCCCTGCCTATACCGAGGAGGATATCTATACCAATATCGACTGGGTCCGCATCACAGAGCGTGACGGCAGCTGTATTGAGACCATTCTGGATACCAACCTGGACAATGAGTACAATACCGAGGGCAGCCAGTATGTGATGCTCCAGCCCTATCAGGTGTCCGGCAACGACACCACCATCAAATCCAATATTTTGGACGTGGTATCCACCCTGTCTCTGGGCAGCATCATTGAGGATATCACGGAAGAGGAATACGCCGAATACGGGCTGGATAATCCGGCTAAGCTGGAGATGACCGATATTTCCGGAAATTCCGTCTCGCTGCTTATTGGCGACACCTGTCCCAATTCGGATTATACCTATTGTATGATTGAGGGGACGGACACCCTGATTACCTGTACCAGCACCGCCTT
>CBCTLT010000247.1:0-3605 GCA_965147785.1 uncultured Oscillospiraceae bacterium | reverse complement strand
GCCCTGGTACATCAAATTTGTGCTTGGCATCCTGTACCGCTGCGAGCCGGGAAGATCATTGCGGCATTGGGAGGCTGTGTCTTTGGGGCCTATCTTCTGGAGGGGATCCTGCGGCATGAGCTGGGATTTGTCTATGAACTGCTGGAGCCGAAGCTCCATGTACTTCCGGCCTGCATGATTTGGGTGCTGGCGGTGGTACTAGCAGGACTGGCCATCACCTGGGTCCTGAAAAAAGTGCCGGGATTGAAAAAACTGCTATAGTGAGATACGGCAATGACCTGAACATGGAGCACCGCGGATGCATTATGCAACCGCGGTGCTCTCTTGTCATTTTTCATTTATGTATCCGAGGGAATTCAGCACAGACCGTATTCTTCCGCCAGCTGCCGGAAATAGGGCAGGGAACGCTGAATGGTATCGAAGCTGACGCAGTACGCCACACGCACATAGCCGGGGCAGGCGAAGCTGCTGCCAGGGACCATGAGAATGTGATACTTCTTGGCTCTCTGAACAAATTCTTTTTCGTCTGGGGTGGGGGCCTTTACGAACAGATAAAAAGCTCCCTGGGGCTTGATGCAGTGAAAGCCCAGTTCACGAAGTCCTCCATACAGAGCTTCACGATTCTTGTTATAGGCCTCTAGATCCGTTTCCACGTCCAGACAGCGGGACACGGCCAGCTGCATCAGGGAGGGGGCGTTGACAAAACCGGATACCCGGGTGGCGATGGTGGCAGCAGTAAACACCAGCTCATAGTCGTCGCATTCCGAAGGAATCACTAGATACCCGATCCGTTCTCCGGGGAGAGATAGGGACTTGGACCAGCTATAGCCTACGATGGTATTGGCGTAATATTTTGTCAGGTAGGGAACCTCCACACCGTCATAGGCCAGCTCCCGATAGGGCTCATCGGAGATCAGGTAGATGCTGGTGCCAAATTCATGCTGCTTTTCCCGCAGAATTCGGCCCAACTCCATGCAGGTTTCGTGGGAGTAGACCACGCCGGTGGGATTGTTGGGATTATTGACAATCACAGCTTTGGTCTTAGGGGTGATTTTCTGG
The DNA here is from genome assembly GCA_965147785.1 of uncultured Oscillospiraceae bacterium. Lineage (GTDB taxonomy): Bacteria > Bacillota > Clostridia > Oscillospirales > Oscillospiraceae > HGM13006. The sequence continues at coordinate 2,546 of CBCTLT010000247.1, read as the reverse complement.
GCGAACTCCTGGAGATTGGGCTGGAAGGTTTCGGTGTTGGGAGAAACCACCGTCAGAACGCCGTCGTAGTTCATGACGTAGTTGCTGTACTCAGAGAAGTAGGGGGCAAATGTGATGACCTCGTCTCCGGGATTCAGAAGCGTTTTCAGGATCACGTTCAGTCCACCGGCAGCGCCTACGGTCATAATAATATTTCCCGCGGAAAAATCTGTCCCATGGGTTTTGTTGAGGTGTTCTGCGATGGCCTGGCGAACGCTTTCAAAGCCAGCGTTAGACATGTACCCGTGGACCACCATGGAATCCTCCTGAGCAAGCACATCCTCAATGGCTGTCTGGACCTGCGAAGGAGCGGGTACCGAAGGGTTTCCCAGGCTGAAATCAAAGACGTTTTCAGCGCCATAGGCCTTGGCCATCTGCTGGCCCTCCTCAAACATGGCCCGGATCACCGAATTGTTCTCCGCCAACCGCTTCATTTTTTCTGAAATCATAATACTCGCTCCTGTCTATACTGTTTTTGTAGCTTTTCCCCAGCGTCGTGCCAGCTCCACGGCGGTATGCCACTGGGCGAAAAGCGTTTGCATTGTCTGTTCCGGCAAGTTCGGCTCAAATATCCGATCGGTGATCTGCAGCTTGGACAGGGAATCTGTGCTGTCCCAGACTCCTGTGGCAAGACCGGCCAGATAGGCCGCACCGGCAGCCGTGGTTTCTACCATGGTGGGCCGAATCACCGGGAGGGACAACAGATCTGCCTGAAACTGCATCATAAAATCACTGACACTGGCACCTCCATCCACTCGCAGCTCCCGCATTTTGGTGGAGGATTCCAGATGCATGGTGTCCACCAGATCCGCAACTTCGTAGGCGATAGCCTCCAGCACGGCCCGGCACATATGGGCCCTTCCGGTACCACGGGTGAATCCGAAAAAGCTGCCGCGAGCGTCTACATCCCAATAGGGAGCCCCTAGTCCTGTGAAGGCTGGAACAAAATAAACGCCGTCATTGCTGTTCAGGGTTTCCGCCAAAATGTCGCACTCGTGGGCTGCCGCAATCACATGACATTCATCCCGCAGCCACTGAATGGCGGAACCGGCGTTAAAGGCACTGCCCTCCAAGGCGTAGCAGGTTTCTCCGCCAATACTCCAGGCCACGGAGGTGAGAAGTCCATGATGAGAACGGATGCTCTGACTGCCGGTGTTCAGCAGCGTAAAGCAGCCGGTTCCATAGGTGTTTTTTGCCTGTCCAGGAGAAAAGCAGCCTTGCCCGAAGAGAGCTGCCGCTTGGTCACCGGCGGAGCCGGAAATGGGGATGCCACCCAATGCCTCCAGTCCCCGAAGATTGTGAGATACGGTGCCATAGATCATGGAAGAGGGAACCGGCTTGGGCAGCATTGCCATGGGGATATTTAAAAGTTTGCACAGGTCATCGTCCCAGCACAGACGGTCAATGTCAAAGAGCATGGTACGGGAGGCATTGGAATAGTCCGTGATATGGACAGCGCCTCCGGTTAGGTTCCAAATGAGCCAGGAATCCACGTTGCCGAACAGGATTTCCCCACGCTGGGCGCGCTGTTGCAGGGAGGAATCCTGGTCCAAAATCCACCGGATTTTGGTACCGGAAAAATAAGGATCAATGAGCAAACCGGTTTTATTCAGCACAGTGTCTGAGACGCCCTCCGCCTGAAGCCCGGCGCACAGCTCCGCCGTTCTGCGGCATTGCCAGACAATGGCGTTACAGACAGGTTTTCCAGTCAGTTTGTCCCAGACGATGGTAGTTTCACGTTGATTGGTGATGCCGATGGCGGCAATATCTGTGGGACTCAGTCCGCTTTTCTCAAAAACCTCCGCCATGGCCAGCAGTTCCGTGGAGAGGATCTCCATGGGATCATGCTCGACCCAACCGGGGTGGGGATAATGCTGTGTGATAGGATACTGAGCTTTTCCCACAATTTGTCCATGCTTGTCAAACAGAATAGCCCGGGAGGAGGTAGTACCCTGGTCGACTGCCAGAACATAACCGTTCATGATGCGCCTCCTTTGGTGTTTTCTTATAGTTTCGCCCAATTCTGGCCATATGTCAATAGATTTTTGTTCTGGACGGCCTTTCGGTGAGGAAATTTCACTTCCGGGTTGTATCTTCACATTTTTCTGCTATAATTAGAAGCAACGTGCGAAGAGCGGAGTGATTTCTATGTACAAGACCTTGCGAAAAGAAAGCTTAATCCGGGTATTGCCCAGGATTATTGTTTGTGCAGTGCTGGCAGTGGCCTTTCTGGCGGTCAGCGGCAGCGGCCTGCTCAGGCTTCTAATGGGACCCCAGTCCCTGTCCGAGTTGACTGAGGAGGAGCTGGACGGAAAGTATGTTTCCTTTGATGCCAGTGAGATTATCGTAGCCTTTGCCAATCTTACGGTCAGCAACAGCGAAGGGGACACCGAAACTCTAAAAACATATTATTTGCTTCCCTTTGGCGACGAGACCTATATGGCCGTTATGGATGCCAAGGAGCAGAACGTCAATGTGATCGATCGAGCTATGGAGCAGAGCCACGA
>CBCTLT010000246.1:0-3642 GCA_965147785.1 uncultured Oscillospiraceae bacterium | reverse complement strand
CCGGGAAAATTTCCCCATCCGGGGGCAGAAGAATTGGTGGATCTCCGACCAGGAATGGGTCCCCTGGCTGGGCTGGAAGCCGCGTTTTCCCAGACAGATGCAGATGCCGTGTTTTTGACAGCCACGGATTTGCCTGGTGGAACGGCGGAACTGGCGTCCTATCTACTGGAGACGTTGGGTACGGCGGATGCCTGTGTGATTTGTCGTCGGGACGGCAAGCCGGAGCCTGCCTTTGGGGTCTATCGGAGAAGTTGTTTGGCCCCGGCCAAGTCGCTGCTGGATCAGGGCAGGCGGGCCTTTCGGGGTGTTTTTGACCAGGTACAGGTTCGGTGGGTGCGGGAGGAGGATATTCCCCAGTTCCCACTGGACCGGCTGCTGCGAAACGTCAATACACCGGAGGAGTATGCCGCCTGGATGGAGCAGCTGCCGAAAACTCCGTAAAATTGTTGTGGGGTTACAACTTTGCAGGTGTGACAAAACCAGAGATTTCTTGTTTCAAGTTGTGCCGGAATTCGTTATAATATAAGTGAAAAACCGGCGAAAAGGAGGCCAGCGTTATGGCGGATAAATTCACACCGGATCAGCAGAGTATTGTATCATTTAGCCTGATGGGGCCGGAAAGCGGCGCACCCTGTCAGGTGGATTCCAAGGACGGGAAAATTACACGGATTCGTCCTTACTTTTACGATAAAGAATATACCGACAAAAACTGCAACCCCTGGAAGATCGAGGCCAGGGGAAAAACCTTCAAGGCTCCGGACCGGGTGACCATCACCCCCTTTGGTTTGGGCTATAAATCTCGCGTTTATTCCCCCAACCGGGTCATGTATCCCCTCAAGCGGGTGGACTGGGACCCCAAGGGGGAACGAAATCCCCAGAACCGGGGCAAATCCAAGTATGTTCGTATCAGTTGGGATGAGGCTGCCCAGATTGTGGCGGACGAGCTCAAGCGCCAGAAGGAGAAATATGGTCCCGAGGCGGTGCTCTGCCAGGCAGATATGCACGGCGAGGGAAAGAATGTGGCCCCCAGTCACGGCTGTCCCAACCTGCTGTCCCTAATGGGAGGCTATACTCTGCAGATGCGGAACATGGATTCCTGGGAAGGCTGGTTCTGGGGCGCCAAATATGTCTGGGGCTGTGAGCCCGTAGGGGAGATGGCACCCCAGTCCAATCTGTATCCCGACATTGCCAAACACTCTGATTTGCTTTTGTTCTGGGGCTGTGATCCAGAGACCACACCCTTGGGTGTTGTGAGCCATATGCCTTCCCGGCTGTGCTACTACCTCAGCGAGATCGGGCTGAAAAGCGTCTATGTTTGCCCGGACCTCAACTATGGGGCGGCGGTCCACGGAGATAAGTGGATTCCCATTCTGCCCAATACGGATGTGGCGCTGCAGCTTGCTATCGCCTATATTTGGATCACCGAAGGGACCTACGATAAGGAATATATCGCCACCCATGCCTACGGCTTTGACAAATTTGAGGACTATGTGCTGGGCCGGGAGGACGGGGTACCCAAGACCCCAGAATGGGCCAGCGAGAAGTGTGGCGTCAAGGAGTGGACCATCAAGGCCCTGGCCAGAGACTGGGCCAAAAAGACAGCATCTATTATCCATGGCAACGGCGGCTGTTATATTCGTGGCCCTTATTCCTCGGAGCCTGCAAGACTGGAGGTTATGCTCCTGGGTATGCGGGGTGTGGGGAAACCCGGCGTTCACCAGGCCAAGATGATTGAATGGAGCCTGTGGAACCGGGATTATCCGGTGCCCTATCAGGGAAAATTCGTGCCCAAAATCACTGCCATTGCCGATCCGCTGCGGCCTGTGGACGGAGACGTGGATCCCAAGATCAACATGAACCGGTTTGTCCTTACCGACGCCCAGAAGAAGCGTGCGCCGGAGCTCGTTGACCTGTTTAAGCAGCTTCCAGCGCCGAAGCAATTTATTCCCCGGTGCTGCATTCATAAGGCAATTTTGGAGGGCCATGCGGAGTGGCGAGGGCTCCAGTGCTTTTCCTCATCCCAGCAGCCCGGACCGGACAATTACCGCTATCCCACCCAGCAGTATCAGTTCCAGCAAATGCAGTATCCACGGCCGGGCCTCAGTCGGGTCCATATGATTTGGACCGACGCGCCCTGTCAGACCACCTGCTGGAATGACGGCAATCTGACCATGAAGGCCTTCCAGGATCCGTCCATCGAGTGCATCGTGGCCCAGCATCCCTGGCTGGAAAATGATTGCTATTTTGCGGATATTATCTTCCCAGTGGTGACCAAGCATGAGATGAATGATCTGGGCAATGATATGTCCTCCGGTAACTTTACTTCCATTTATCTGGAGGAGCCCTGTTGTCCGCCAGTGGGAGAATCCCTCAGTGATTTTGATGTCTGCGCCAAGGTGGCGGAGAAGCTGGGGCCGGAGTACTACGCGGCCTATACTGGGAATATGAGCGAAAAGGAACGGGTACGTTTCTTCTATAAGGCCACCGGCTGCGAGGAATATATGACCTGGGAGGAATTCCGGAAACGGAAGATCTTTGTGGTGCCCTGTAAGGAGCAGGAGGAACTGGACAAGATTCCGGCTGGACTCTATAACTTCTATCAGGATCCGGAGAACAACCCGCTTTCCACGCCCACGGGCAAGCTGGAATACTACTCCACGGAGATTGCGAAATACACCCCGGACGATCCGGAACGGATGCCGGTGCCCCATTGGGTGGAGAAAAGCGAGTGCCATGACGAGCGGCTTTCCTCGGAGCGAGCGAAGAAGTATCCGCTTCTGTGTATGTCCAACCATGGCCGCTGGCGGATGCACGCCCAGTGCGACGACATCGTTTGGAACCGGGAAGTGGAGACCATGAAGATCCGGGGCAAGGACGGCTATCAGTATGAGCCGGTGTGGCTCCACACCAGCGAGGCGGAAAAGCGGGGCATTCACCATGGCGATATTGTCAAGGTATTCAATGAACGGGGTGTGGTGCTCTGCGGTGCCTATGTCACCGAACGGCTGATCCCTCAAACCTGCTATGTGGATCACGGTTCCCGCCTGGACCCCATCATTCCAGGCTGGCTGGATCGGGGCGGCGATATCAACACCATTACCCCTACTTCCACAACCTCTAAGAACGCCACCGGTATGGCAGTCTCTGGTTTCCTGGTGGAAGTGCAGAAGGTGACGGACGAAGAGATGGAACAGTGGAAAAAGGACTATCCCGAGGCCTTTGCCCGGCACATTGACCCCGATGCGGGTGTGTGTCTCCAGGGCTGGCTGCTGGATGACAAGGAGGTAATCTGATGGCAAAAGCCTTTGTAATTGACGTGGCCAAATGCTCCGGCTGCTACAACTGCCAACTGGCCTGCAAGGATGAGCATGCGGGCAACGACTGGATGCCCTACGCAAAGCCCCAGCCCCTGACCGGACAGTTCTGGTGCCGGGTGACGGATCACGTCCAGGGCACCATTCCTAAGGTGCGGATTCACTATATTTCTCGGCTGTGCAACCACTGCCGGAATGCCGCTTGTATGGCGGTATGTCCTGCCGAGGCGATTTTCCGCCGGGAGGATGGACTGGTGGAAATTGATCCGGCCAAATGTACTGGCTGCGGTGAATGCGTCAAGGCCTGTCCCTATGACGCGGTGTTTTT
>CBCTLT010000245.1:0-3642 GCA_965147785.1 uncultured Oscillospiraceae bacterium | reverse complement strand
ATTTTTATCACAAAAATTGAAAATGGGGAAACAAAAAACGAGGGGCTTTGTCTCAAATGCGCAAGAGAACTGGGTATCAAGCCTGTGGACGACATGATGCAGAAGCTGGGCATTACAGATGAAGATCTGGACAGTATGACCAACGAGATGATGAACGCCGTCTCCAACGGCGAAGAATTGGAAGAAGTGCCTCTTCCTGAGGAAGGGGCGGATGAAGAGGATGGTCGTACGGCCACATTCCCCTATCTTAATAAGCTTTTTGGTAACTCTGATCGTCCCCAGAAGCAGGAACAGCCTCGGGAGGGCGGCAAGGACAGCCGCCGGGGCGGCAAAAAGGACAAACGGAAATTCCTGGAGACCTATTGCCTTAACCTGACCCGTAAGGCCAAGGAGGGCAAGATTGACAAGATCGTAGGCCGGGAAGAGGAGACCGAGCGTGTGGTCCAGATTCTTAACCGCCGGCAAAAGAACAATCCCTGCCTGATCGGAGAACCGGGCGTGGGTAAAACCGCCATTGCCGAGGGCCTGGCCCAGCGGATTGTGGATGGAGACGTGCCCTACAAGCTCCTGGATAAAGAGATCTATATGCTGGATATGACGGCTCTGGTGGCTGGAACCCAATTCCGGGGGCAGTTCGAGAGCCGGATGAAGGGACTCATTGACGAAATCAAAAAGACCGGGAACATTATTCTGGTGATCGATGAGATCCATACCATTGTGGGGGCTGGCGACGCGGAAGGCTCCATGAACGCCGCCAATATCTTAAAGCCCGCCCTGTCCCGGGGAGAGATTCAGGTACTGGGTGCCACCACCTTTGACGAATACCGCAAACATATTGAAAAGGAATACCACGGCGTGTCCATTTCCCCAGAGATCTGCCGGCAGGCGGTAATCCTCAGCGAGCGGTATATTTCTGATCGGTTTTTGCCGGATAAGGCCATCGACCTGATTGACGAGGCCTGTTCCGATGTGAATCTGAAGGATCCGGATATCAAGCGCCTGTCCGAACTGAAAAAGGAATGGGCGGACATCAACGTGGAAATTGAAATGCTCACTGACGGCGGCGAGCATGATGAAAAGGACTATGAACGTCTGGCTCTGCTCCGCAGTAAGGAATTGCAGCTGGACAGTCAGCTCCATGACCTTCAGTGCAAGCCCCGGCCGACCCTTACCATGGAAAACCTGGCCCGAGTCATCGAGCTGTGGACCAAGATCCCGGCCAGCAAGATCCAGGCCCAGGAGTATCAGCAGCTGAAAACTCTGGAAGAGAAGCTCAAGGAGCACATTGTGGGTCAGGATGAAGCTGTGGCCAGTGTTGCCAGAGCCATCCGCCGGAGTCGTGTAGGGATTTCTGCCAAAAAACGGCCTGTATCCTTTATCTTCGTGGGTTCCACGGGCGTAGGTAAAACGGAGCTGGTCAAGCGTCTTGCGGCAGAACTCTTTGACGGAGTGGATTCTTTGATCCGGCTGGATATGTCGGAATATATGGAAAAGCACTCTGTGTCCAAGCTGATTGGTTCGCCTCCGGGCTATGTGGGCTATGACGAGGCTGGACAGCTGACGGAGAAGGTCCGGCGGAAGCCCTATTCCGTGATTCTCTTCGACGAGCTGGAGAAGGCCCATGCCGATGTGCTCAATGTGCTGCTGCAGGTGCTCGATGACGGTCGGATCACCGACGCTCAGGGCCGAGTGGTGAATTTTGAGCATACCGTCATCATTATGACTTCCAATGCCGGCAGCGAACAGCGGAGCACCTCCCTGGGCTTTGACCGGAGTCCTTCCCAGCAGGCCAAAGATAAGGCCATGAAGGCACTGCAGGAGTTCCTGCGGCCGGAATTTATCAATCGGGTGGACGAAATTGTCTGCTTTAACAAGCTGACAGAGGAGAACTTCCGGGGCATTGCTGGAATTATGCTGCGGGAGCTGCAGGATTCCCTGACGGAACGGGGCTTAACCCTGACCTGGGATGAGTCCCTGGTGGACTATTTGGTGAAGCATTCCTTCTCGGAGGTCTACGGTGCCAGAAATCTGCGCCGGACTATTCAGAAGGAACTGGAGGATCCTATTGCCGAGAAGATCATCGACAGCTTTGAGGCGCCGATTTCGGAGATTACCATGCGGTGCGAAGAAGATCAGGTTCTCATTGAAAGCAAATAAGAAAGGACGTGGTCTCCATGGATCTGAAAGAAGTCTTTCAAATGCCCAAAATGAAGGCGCTGCTGCTCAGCAGCGCCATTGGGCTGGAAAAGGAGAATATTCGGATCTGCCAGGACGGAAACATTGCCCTGACGCCCCATCCATTTGGAGATAAAGCAAGACATCCCTTTATCATGACCGACTTTTCTGAATCTCAGGTGGAGATCGGCACGGAGGTTTGCAGCAACCCTGACCAGGTCTACGACCAGCTGGAGAATCTCCATGACATCGTTACCACCACCATCGCGGTGGAGAATGAGGAAAAGGAGTATCTCTGGCCCATCAGCAATCCGCCCCTGATTGCGGATGAAGATTCCATTCCGGTGGCGCACTATGTGGGCAAGAACCGGGAGAAGGAGACATATCGGGAGTATTTGGCGGGAAAGTACGGGAAAAAGATCATGCTGTACTGCGGGATCCATTACAACTTTTCCTTTGATGAGCGGCTCATCGCCAGACTCCATCAGATCATGGGCAGACAGGATGATCTGCAGTATATCCGCAGTGAACTCTATCTCACCATGGCGAAAAACTGTTATCTCTACAGTTGGTTCCCGGTGCTGATGACCGCTGCCAGCCCCATTTTTCATGAGAGCTTTATGGACAAGGGAATTCCGGTGGGGGGAGGCCGGTTTTTGGGCTATGCCTCCATGCGCAACAGCAAATACGGCTACTGGAACAAGGAACAGGTGATCCTGAACTATCAGAATCTGGATACCTATATCAACAGCATTGTGGACACGGTGCGTCGAGGGGAACTGTATTCCTCCAGCGAGTTCTATTCCCCGGTTCGGCTAAAACCCAAAGGGAAGTATCTGATGAAAAACCTGCGGGAAAACGGCGTAAACCACATAGAGCTTCGGATGTTTGACCTCAATCCGCTGGATAAGAACGGAATGAGCAAATCGGATATGGAATTGGTGGAGTATTTCCTGCTGTATTTGGCCACCAAGCCTGACTTTGATTTTACCGCCCAGTGGCAGAAAATCTCCTTTGAGAACCATATTGCCAGCGCAGCCTATGATCCCACCTCAGTGGAGATCGTGCTGCCGGAACGCACAGAGACTTTGCAACAGGCTGCCCTACGGCTTATCGACGAAATGACGGCTTTTTATCAGGAACTGGATGTACCCCAGGCCCTGAAAGCCATGTCCATTGCCCGGCAGCGGGTGGAGAATCCCGAACTCCTCTACAGCCACAGAATCTATCATGAAATCGAGAAAAAGGGCTATGTGGCCTTTGGTGTGGAGGCGGCCCAGCGGGCGCTGAACAAATCCAATGAGATGTACTATCTACTCAAGGGCTTTGAGGACATGGAGCTTTCCACCCAGGCCCTCATCAAGGCATGCCTGAAGCTGGGCGTCAAATATGAGGTGCTGGATCGGAAGGACAACTTTGTCAAACTGATGCGGGACGACCATGTGGAATATGTGAAGCAGGCCACCA
>CBCTLT010000244.1:0-3653 GCA_965147785.1 uncultured Oscillospiraceae bacterium | reverse complement strand
ATCTCAAAGGACTCCAGCACGGTGTAGTCCATGGTGGTAAAGGTGCAGGTGGTGGTGCCGCCCAACTGATCGCCGTCGCCCCGGGCGATGGTGGCGGTGTAGGTGGTGGCAGGCGTCAGGCCCTCCACAGTAATGGGTTTGGAGGCGTCGGTGCCTTCGCCGGTAACAGAATCACCATTTTCTGCAGTGCAGGTGATGATCCATTTATCCGGCTGATCGCCCGTGCCACGAATGGCCAGATCCACGCTGGTGGCGGATACAGTGGAGGCGGCAAAGCCGGTGAGATTGGTCATCTGATCGGTGGTGGCTTCGGTGGTCTTACTGCCCAGCAGCAGTTTGCCTTCCGAAGAGCTCAGGGTAAAGGTGTAGGTGGTGCTGGGACTAAGACCTGTAAAGGTGGCGCCGCTGTCTGTGAGAGGCAGCCGGGCAACTTCACCGGTGGCGGTGGAGCAGATTACCTCTACGGCGGAGCTGTTTTTGGTATCTGCGGTAATCTGGACCGAGGAGGAGGACAGCACTTGGGTGTTCATGTCCGAAACCGTATCGGTCTTGAACATATATAGGGTAAAGGCGCCGCCAGCCAACACCAGCAGTACGATTACTGCAATCAGCGCCTTTTTCCAGGTGCCGGAGGGCTGATCGTCGTCCTCGTCCTCATAATCCTCGTAGGTTTCCTCTTCATATCCGTCGTCATAGACGTTGGGATCGTCATTTCTGGGGACAGAACGCTGCCGTCTGCGACGAGGAGGCTCGGGCTGCTCCTGGGGTTCTTCCTCCTGGGGCTCCGGATCAGGCAGAGGCTCTGATGCTTCCTGGAGCTGCTCCTGAGCTGGATCGTACGGCTCGGGTTCCTGAGAGGCCTCCGGCTCGTCCGGCTCGGTGGTTTCTTCCTGGGCCTCGTCCGAAGACTCCGGCTGAGGCTGTACGGGAGGTTCAATGCGGTTATCGGCAGAGTCTACAAACTCTGTTCCTTCCGGCAGGGAATCCTCTGTCTCATAGCCGGGGACGGTGACGGTGTTACCGTCATCATCCATGGATAGTACCTCCAGGCCGGGGGTGTTCCGAATGGATGCCAGGAAATCCTCCACGGAAATCTCGCCCTCGGTGGGAATCAGCAGATCATCCTCGCTAAGATCGTTCAGGGAGATCTTGGGTACCTCCTCCTGGGGTTCGTCTAGTACAAAGCCTGGATCCACATCCAGGGGAGACGGTTCCGCAGCATCCTCTGCTGGGGAAGCGTCCTCCGCTGTGGCCGATTCTTCCTGACCGGCTGCAACCGTGGCGGCGATGGTGGCTACGTCCACTTCTGCATCGGTCTCCGGCTCTGGCTGGGGAACCAGCGGTGTGCTGGAAACATTGCCCCGCTGCATATAGAGGATCAGTGCCTGCTTCATTTCCGCTGGCGTCTGATACCGGACCTCAGGATCAAAAGCACAGGCTTTCAAAATGATCTCGGACAGAGCCATATCTGCATAGGCTGGGGCAGGAAGCTCACCGTCGGTGCGAACAAAACGATCCTGCTCGCCGATGGGCAAAATGCCGCCGTTATAGATTTCGTAGAGGATCAGGCCCACGCTGTAGATGTCCATGGTAGCGGACAGCGGCGCTTCCGAATCCACCACCTCCGGTGCAGTGTATTCGGTTAGAAGCTGATCCGGCATGGAGCTGTACTGGAGCTCGTCCAGCTTGACCAGGCCCAGATCACCCACCAGAAAATGACGGTTATCGCCCAGGTAGATGTTGTTGGGACGGATATCCTTGTGGATCAGCCCAGCGGACCGAAGCTGCTCCAGTGCAGAACACAGGTCGATGGCCAGGTTGACGGCCTGCAGCTTGGTCAAGGGGTGGGCGGTTAAGTACTCCGGCAGGGTCCGGCAATAATCGGAAAGGAGATACACGTCAAAACCGGAACCGATAAACTTCTGATCCACCTGATAGCCGCGGAATTTCAGAAGATTCGGTGCGTTCTTGATGCCGTTGAGCAGCAGCAGCTCCGTCTTAATGTCCTTGACCAGAGCACTGTAATACCGCTGGGCATCGGCTTCGTTGGCCACAGCTTTGGCGAAGATCAACGCTTTGGTCTGAGCGTCGCTGGCAGGGATGGAGATGTGCTTGAGCGCCATCTTTTTCCCGTCGAGCCGACGGGTGACCAGGTATACGACCCCGTTGGGGCCGCTGCCGATTTCCCGGTCCACGGTCATGTTGCTCAGCAGAGGTGTGATTTTTCTAGGATCTATCAAAATAAAACCTCCCATTCAGAGGAAATCACATACGCATACGGAGGATGATATATTTCCATATGCGCAGATCGTCTATTCTGCTCTATTCTACGTTATTTTTTGAAAAAAAGCAACAACATTGCGCATATAAACCATTGGATTTTGTAGAAAAATGTGCTATCATTAGTAAGCATCGCTGAAACGGTATCTCCGAATACTGAGAAATAATATTTTCGTGGAGGAAGTATATGAGCAGAATATGTGAAAAATGCGGTAATGTAATTCCGGACGGAATGGATTCCTGCCCCAATTGCGGGCGGGAGGATTACAATGAGGAAGTGCTTCGGGATGTGCTCAATGAGCTGGGCATTCCCATGGATGCTGAAGATGGAACTGAGGAGGAGCGCAAGACCGAAGAGAAGACCGCCCCAGAGGATTCGTCGGAGGACCTTGAGACTGAGAAAACCGACGGCAGCTCGGATAACGATATTACCATGATCTTCGACGCTGCCAAGGTCAAGGCCACAGCCCAGGAAAAACGACGGTCTCAGGCTACGGGAAAGCGTCCCCAAAATCAGAATCGACGGCCGGAGCAGAACCGCCGGCCAAATTCCAGGGAGGTCAGCTCAGACTCCGGGAAAAAACAGATGAAAAAGCACAGCGCGGCCATCATCGGCGTATTGATTGGACTGCTGGCGGCTCTGCTGCTGATTGCCGGCGGCGTGGGCTTTATGCTGTACCAGATGGGCTTCTTTGTCTCCATGACCGATGAAGAACTGCTGGGCACTACCAATACCACAACGACGCAGCAGGTATCGGAATCTCCCACGCCTAGCCAGGAGCAGGCCGTGGTATCCGCTGTGGAGGAAGCGCCTGTGGAGGAGGTTCAGGAGAGCTCCGCTGTGGAGGAAGAGCCTGTGGAGCCTTCGGAGGAGCCTGTGGAACTGGACACGTTTGCCGTGACTGGTGCGTCCACCATCTATATGTATTCTCGGGGTGAAACCGCCGATGTGGTCTATGTGATTTCACCCGCCTCTGCAGAATCCCAGATCGAATGGTCCAGTGACGATGAGACGGTGGCCACGGTGGATGACTATGGTACCATCCGGGCCAGACGGGGCGGCATATGCACCATCACTGGCAGCTGCGGCGACACCTTCATTGCGGTGACGGTGGTTTGCGACTTTGAGGTGCCGGATACGGTGTTGGATATGAACATGGAGGACATCACCATGAGCTACGAGGGCCAGACCGTAGAACTGGCTATCGACTATGAGCTGACCCAGGAGCAGATCGATGCCACCGTTTGGGAGAGCTCCGATCCCTCCGTTGCGTCTGTCAATGACGAGGGAGAGGTTACGGCACTGTCCAACGGTACCGCCATCATCACTGCTTCCATCGCTGATTACACCGCCAGCTGCATTGTCCGGTGTG
>CBCTLT010000243.1:0-3675 GCA_965147785.1 uncultured Oscillospiraceae bacterium | reverse complement strand
AGTGGACATATTTAAACGCAGAAAACTGATCTATACTGGCGTACTTTGTGCGGTGCTTCTGATCTTTGCCTGCTCCGCCATCATCACACAGTATGATCCTGTACAGGGAATCGCCGCTTTGCCTGCTGCTGCGGGCTGGATCTTCTCCAATCTGATTCCGGACCAAGCGGCATTAGAACGGCTGCCCAAGATCCTGGACAAATTACTGGAGACTGCGCTGCTGTCAGTGGCGGTTACGGTTGTCGCGGCAATATTCGCTTTCTTTTTTAGTCTTCTGGGCACGAATATCACCAAGATCAACGGAATCGTGAAGCGCGGCGTGCGTATTGTGGCCGCTTTCTTCCGCAATGTGCCGGATGTAGTGTGGGCCATGCTGCTGATGTTCTCCTTCGGACAGAATATCCTCACCGGCTTTTTTGCATTGTTTTTTACAACCTTCGGCTTGTTGACCCGGGCTTTTGTGGAAACCATTGACGAGGTCAGCGCCAATTGCGTGGAGGCATTGGAGGCAACCGGCGCCACGTTCATCCAGACGGTGTTTCAGGGGGTGCTGCCCTCCGCCCTTCCGGGTGTGGTCACATGGGTGCTGTATATGATTGAAACCAACATCCGTTCCTCCACGCTGATCGGCATTCTCACAGCCACGGGAATCGGATATCTGTTTGATCTTTACTATAAACGCCTGGATTTTGCATCTGCCAGTCTTGTGGTACTTTCCATCGTGGTTCTCGTGCTGGTGATTGAAACCCTGTCTAATCAGATAAGAAAGGTGATCTTGTGATGGAAAAAGTGATGATACAGCGCGGTTCCGGCATCCTGTTGCCGGAATCTCGAATGGAACGCTCCCGAAAAGGAAAAATCAAAATCCGCGCAAAAAGCAAAAGTCAGCAGGCGATCTATCTTTTGGTTGCAGGGCTGCTTTGTTTGACGGTTGTGGCGTTTCGCACCTTCGATTATCAGGGGATCGACTTCGCTGCGGCGACGATGGATACGCTGCACAATATCCGCACGGTGTTCCTGGAGCCGGAACTGACCCGGGATACCGTGTCCGGTGTGCTGTTCCAGCTGCTGGTGACCTTCTGCCTGGGTGCCCTTTCCACGATTATTGGTGCGGTCATGGCGTTCTTTTGCGCCCTTCTGTGCGCCCGGAATATCGCTCGTCCTGCGTCGGTGAATATTGTAAAAAGTGTCATTGCGGTGGTGCGGGCGGTACCTACTGTGCTGTGGGTGCTGATTTTTGCGGTTTCCGCTGGCCTGGGCAGCGTGGCCGCTGTGGTCGGACTTACCTTCCACAGCTTTGCGTACCTGACGAAGGCCTATGCGGAATCCATCGAAGAGATGGATCAAGGGGTGATCGAGGCGCTGCGGTCCAACGGGGCCAGCTACTGGCAGATTGTTTGCCAGGCCATTGTGCCTTCCACCATTACATCGATGATTGCGTGGACGTTTATGCGTTTTGAGATTAACTTTGCCAACGCCGTGGCCATGGGGGCTGCCGCAGGAGCGGGAGGCATCGGATTTAATCTATACATGGCGGGCAGCTTCTACTTTGACCTGCATGAGATGGGCCTTTTGACCTACATTGTGGTAATTGCAGTGGTAATCCTGGAAATGCTCTCCACTACAATCAAAGCGAAAGTAAGATAAGGGATGAGAGGTATGGAAAAAAGACGTTTATCTAAAATTCTTGCGCGTGCCGATGCAGATGCGGTCCGAGCGCTGGCGGAAAGAATTAAAATGGACTATTCACCTGTGATTGTAAAAGCACCTGAGAAATCACTGGCCATGATCCGTATGCGTGAACCGGTTCGCCAAAGCCTGTTTTACCTGGGCGAGGTTGTTGTCAGCGAAGCCATAGTGGATCTGGATGTAACCAACGGCATGGCCGTGCTGATGGGAGACGATTTTGAAAAAGTACTCAACATGGCAGTGATCGACGCCGCATGCAATTGCGGTATATTTCATGACTACGGCACACTGGAACAGTGGGAACGGGAGCAGAGGGAACAGATCGGCAAGGAAAATGCCATGTTCCAGCAAACCAGAGTGGACTTCCGTTCCATGGATTCGGGGGTGGAACAATGAAGCAAATCCATACATTTGATGAAGTATTTGATTCTCAGAAGGTGTTCCGGCTACTGCTTGAGGCTATGGCCAATCCCGGGAGAGTCGTGTCAATTGCGGAGCAGCAGCGCAAACTGTTTGGGGGACAGCCGGGATTTCTGGCGGTGGCCATGACATTGCTAGATGGCAGTGTATCCTTCCACACTTTTGACAATACGGAATTGGATGAGGAAATCTTGCTGCTGACCCATGGGCGCTGCCAGAGTGTGGAGCAGGCGGATTATCTGTTTGCAACCTCTGCGGATCAAGTACAATATGGGATTTCCAGAGCCAAGTGTGGGACATTGGAAGACCCGCACAAAAACGCTACGTTGATTATCCTACTGGAGGAAACACAGCCGTGCCATACGCTTCGGCTGCAGGGACCCGGCGTGGACGGAAGCATTTTGATTGAAGTTTCAGACACCGTAGTTCAGGCCCTGCTCCAGCGGGATGAACAGCAGTACGAATACCCTATGGGGATCGATCTGGTGTTTCTAAACAGTGCAGGTGAACTTTGGTGCGTACCGCGCCTGGTGAAAGGAGAGGTGGTCTGACATGGCATATGTAGCTGTATCCGGCGGCGAAGAGGCCATTGAGGCCAGCATCCGCCTGCTGGAATATTACCGAAGCGGCACAGAGCAGGACCTGGAGCTGGAGGTAATAGAGGAGAAAATGAGCCTTCTGGTGGATCGGGTGATGAGCGAGGCCGGTCTGTACGAAAGACGGTATGCCGCCCTTGCGCTGAAGCAGTGTGAAGGATCCACGGATGAGGCTGTGTTTTTGCTGCGGGCCTACCGTTCCACGCTCAAACGCAGCTATGATACCTGTGTGGCGGATGCTTCCACCATGCGGATCAAGCGGCGTATTTCGGCAGCGTTCAAAGATATCCCGGGGGGCCAGCTGCTGGGAGCCACATACGACTATACCCACCGGCTGATGAATTTCACCCTGGAACACGAGGACGCAGCAGCGCTGCATGATAAGATGCGCCGGGTCGTAGCGGAACAGGTTCCGGTTCCGCCGCAGGAATGCCCCCGGGTATCGGAGGTCCTCAAGACGGAAGGGCTGATTGACCGCACAAATCCAGATGATACCGCTCCCTTTGACATCACCCAAAATCTGCTGGAATTTCCGGCGCCGCGCAGCGCCCGACTCCAGACCCTGTCCCGAGCAGATACAGGATTCATCTCCGGACTGGCCTATTCCGTGCTGCGGGGCTTTGGGCAAGTCCATCCCACCGTGGGAGAACTGCGCTTCGGCATGCTGGAACTGGAAGTCCCCTACCTGGAGGCGGAGGGCGAGAGCCTGTGGATCGGTGAAATTTGCCTGACGGAAGTCGAGGTGTTCAATGAGGCTGATGACAATCACCAGCTGAAGCTGGCCTGCGGCTACGGTGCGGTAATGGGCCGCAACGAAAACACGGCAATTGCCATGGCGGTATTGGATCATGAGCTGAACACAGAGGGGGACTATCCTTCGCTAAACGACGAATTCGTCCTGCTGCACGGGGATAGTTTGGTAATGAACGGTTTTATTTCTCATCTGAAACTGCCCCACTATGTCACCTTC
>CBCTLT010000242.1:0-3687 GCA_965147785.1 uncultured Oscillospiraceae bacterium | reverse complement strand
GACCCCCGGGACCAGGTCCGCCAGGCTCTGCCACATAACCTAGAGCTGCCGCTACTTCATTAAAATTTATGCGTTTAATTTCCTCTGACATGGTTGATTCCTCCTGCAAAAATTTCTTATTCGAAATGTTCTGACAGGACCATTATTCCCCAGAACCCCACCACAGTCAAGAAGGTACAATCCCATGACAAAGGCATTTTGCAGGAAATGAGAAAGATATGCCGGATTTGAACGAAGGCCCAAATTCCCTTTTCGCACATTTGAAAAGGATGGGCGGGGATTGAAAAGGTTTCGACACCGACAATTTTGTATAATAAAAACAGAAGTAAACTGGGAAGGAGCGATATGGATGATGCCGACAACGCTGGAACACCTGGAACCGCTGCGGTCCATGCTTTCGGGGAAATGGAAGCTGGACATCCTCTTTCAATTGGCCGGGGGCGCAGCACGCTGGAGCACCTTGGTGGCCTCGCTGCCTGACGCGGCTCCAAATGTGTTGACACGGCAGCTCCGTCAGCTGGAGCGAGATGGCTTGATCTTTCGAAATGTGCTATCAGCACAGCCGCCCCAGGTGGTGGAATATGCCTTGACAGCAAAGGGGCAGCATCTGGCGCCGCTGCTTTTCCGTCTCGTCCGCTGGGACGAAACCTTCCGACAAAGTTTCGCAGGATAAGGAGGATAGACAATGCAACAGGCGGATTTTTCCACATGCGAACGTGTGCTCTCCAGCCGGTGGATGCTCTCGATCCTGTGGAGCCTTCAGGAACCTCAGCGATTCGGTCAAATTCAGGCGCAGCTACCCGGTCTCAGCCGCGGCGTTCTTGCCGCTCAGCTTCAGGAACTGGTCCGCATGTCCCTGGTATCTCAGACCAAATATATGGGTTTCCCTCCGCGGGTGGATTACACGCTGACCGAAGCAGGTCAGGAACTGCTGGAGCTTCTGTCGCAGCTTCCTGAGATGTTGGCTGCAGAATAAGTCCCGGGACCATCCTATGTATCTTTTTTGGTCTTTCTCAGCCGCCCCGGGGCCACGCCTTCTACATTGGTAAAAGCCCGGTACATAGTGGCAAGACTACAATAGCCCACTGCCGCCGCAATCTCCTGCACCGGCTCGTCCGTCTCCAGCAGGAGCCGCTTGGCCTTGGCCACTCTGGTTTTGTGAATCACATCGTTGACGCTTTCCCCAAAAAATTTCCGGAAGGATTCCGCTGCCTCCCGGGGCTTGAGCTTGAACTCCCTGGACACGCTGGTAAGACCCATATTGACGTCGGTGGCATTTTCCACCACATAGGTACGAATGTCGTGCATCAGGCTGGCATACTGGTCTTTTGTGCGGACCCGATAATGCTCCACCAGCTTTTCTACAATGACCCGTCCCTCCGCCAAATAATCCTCCAGGGTCGCCTGGGAAATCAACTCCCTGCTAAAATCCATCTGGGTAATATAGCGCCAGTCCGCCAGGTTCTGGTCTGTCAGCCGGTATTGCAGCTGATATAAGAATCGGTTCACCGTCAGATTAAGCGTGGTGGGATAGGGCATCCCCATGCAGTTTTCCGCGATTCGGCGGAGCTGATCCTGCATATAGCGGGCAGCTGCATCCACATCCTCCGCCTGAATGGAGCCGCAAATCCGCTCTGAGGCATCATCAAAGGTCTGTTCAAAATCGGTCCGCTGCTTATGATCCGTCAGTCGTTGCGCAATCATTTCCGGTAAACAGAACACCCGTTCTGCCATGCCCGTATAAAAGCTGCGGCTGTTCTCAAAATCCTGCGCCATACGATAGGCGGACGCAATGCCTCGGATATTATCATGAAGATTGCTGATGGTTACATGGGCCTCATAGCCCAGCACTTCTTTGGTGTAATCGACCACCTTCTGGCATGCCTCTGTCAGCGCTTCTCCGTTCTCCGCCGGGAATAGGATTCCCACCAGGCAGCCAAGCATCAAAACCAGGAATCCATTGGTCTCCTCAGGCAGCGCTTCCGCTAATCTGCCGCGCATGGCAGCATACAGGGCCAGACGTTTTCTGTGCCGTTGCCGTCCCGTCATGGTCTGTAGCTTGGGATCATCCAGCTCTACCATGAAAACCCGGTAACTGCCCTCTTCCGGCAGCACAATGCCGTTGGCAAGAAGCTCCTCCTGAATATCCCCGCCCATTTCTCCGGAGCGAAACAGCAGCGCGCTGAGCATTCCATACAGCGTCTCTGGCCGTTCAATATGTTTGAGCGTCCCGATTGTTCTGATCGGAAAATCCTCCATATTGGGTTTCAAATAAAATTCCGTCATATGCCGCACCTTCTTTTCCGCATTGGGAATTGATTCCATATAATTATTATACCACACTTTTTTCCCAAAGAAAATTACATTTTGCAGCAGAAACCCATCTTTTCCCAATAATTTTACAAAAATGCGCGGGCCGAAAATCGTTTTCTGATTTTCGGCCCGCGTTTTATTTATTGATTAAGCAGTTTACCCTTGCGCCAACTCCGCCGCCGTTTTGACCGGCGTATAGCTGTGTTCGTTGTCCAGGGTCTTATAGGGCTCCGGCCAGGGCACCGTATTCTGAGGCGGCATAATGACGGAATATGGCAAATGCAGTGGGCCGGGATCTGTCACGTCCGGATCCTCGCCCAAGGTCACCGGACCGATCCCTTTCTCCTCCGGTGCGGTAAGCCGTTCAAAATCATCGTGGGCAAAGTTGGTCATATCCAGCTTGCCCATGATGTCGGGGCAAACCTGTTCATGGAGATAGAGCCATTTCCCCCGCTCCTGGACAAAATCGGAGCCGTACCGCTCCCAGAGCACGTTGCAGTAGGGATATTCATGGCGGTTCAGCCGGCAGAAGATAACACCGGGGGTGATAAAGCTGCCCCGGGCGGATTTTCCGTCGTCCGCCACTTCAATGATGTCCGTAAACAACGTGTGGACCGATGCCTCCATCAGGGGCCGAGGATCCATACCGCCAATCTCCGGATAGATCTTTTGGACATTCAAATGGTTCTGCATGGCCATGTTATCATAGGCTGTGACGGACCCCTTCCACACCTGAGCAAAGCCCCGCATGCGTCCAAAAATGTGTCCCCAGGAGCACCAGTCGTCCTTGCTCCAGATCTGGCCCCATTCTCCCGAAGCGTCCGCACGGCCATGGAGATAGGTGTGCTGGGCCTTGACGTTTTCCACCTCCTGGCTGGAGGCGGCGTTGAGGATCCGCTGATGCAAATCAAGATGCTTATTTCTCATATCACTCCGCCTCCTGGTAGTCCGGATGGCCCTCGGGGCCGTAGCTGTTGTCCTCGTCAAAGGTGGCATAGGGCTTGGGCGGAGCCGGATAGTTATCCAGCCAGTTGTACCGCTCCTGATGCACCCGCATGGGAAGATTCGGCGTTCCAAATTCCACATAGGCCCGGTTTTCCTCGTCCGGCAGGTCCACCGGCTGCTGCATGTAATCCGCACCGGCCTCACTCTGCAAGTCCGTGGCCACCACCACATGCCAGATCTTCCACTGACCATCCTCTTTCAAAAAGTCAATGGCCAGCTTTTCCATATACCAGCGGGCGTCAGCTTCGCCCGCGGATGTGGGCAGCGTCTCCTGGGAGATGCAGTACCAAAGTCCCCGTGCCGTTTTTCCGTCGTAAGCCTCCTGTACCAATCCTGTGGAGGCAGGGTGATGGAACAGGCAGCCGTCAC
>CBCTLT010000241.1:0-3708 GCA_965147785.1 uncultured Oscillospiraceae bacterium | reverse complement strand
CCGCAGCTTACGAGGAATATTATACACCTTTTTTACAGATTGTCAAGAAAAACTTTTTAACAATCTGTCCTCGTAATTCCAGTTCTCTTTCGTCCATGATTCTCTTCGGTTGTTTGGGTGCTCTATTCCTCCCGAAGGAGCTGACGAAGCAATCCCAGAGCCTTTCGCTCAATCCGAGAGACCTGGACTTGGCTGATCCCCAGCACTGCCGCCGTCTTTTCCTGGGTCATACAGCGAAAATACCGCATATCGATCACCGCTCTCTGTCGGGGTTCCAGGGTGCCGATGGCGTCCCGCAGCGCCACAGTTTCCAGAATCTTTTCCTCGATCTCTTCTCCCGGCAGAAGCTGTTCCAGACTGCACCCATCCTCCCCTGCCGGCCGCTGCAGGGAATCTGTTGGAATTACCGCTGTCTCCGCCACCGCGATTTCCTCCGGCGTAAACCCGGAAGCCTGGGCCACCTCGCTGAGCAGGGGCTCCCGTCCCAAGGTGGCCGACAGATGATTGCGGACCTGTCGGATTTGCGCCGCCTGTTCCTTGATGGTCCGGCTGACCTTCACGCTTCCGTCGTCCCGCAGGAACCGCCGGATCTCTCCTGCAATTTTTGGCACCGCATAGGTGGAAAACTGGGTCCCGAACTCCTGGTCGAACCCCTCGATGGCCTTCAGAAATCCCAGGCAGCCCAACTGATACAGATCATCCGGATCCACGCCCCGTCCCAAGAAACGGCGCACAATGCTCCAGATTAGGCCCGAATTTTCTAGGATCATCTGTTCCTTTGCGTCGTGATCTCCACTGCGGGCTTTTTCCAGGAGTTCTGTGCTCACGCGGTCCTTCCCCCCGTATGCATATGTCGCACCATAGTCACCGTGGTCCCCTCCCCCGGCTTGGATTCCACCTGAAGCTTGGACATAAACCGTTCCATAATGGTAAAGCCCATACCGCTGCGGTCGCTGCCGCCGGTGGTGAACATGGGCGTCCTGGCAGCCTTTACATCCGGGATGCCCACGCCTGTATCCGTCACCGTGATTTCCAATGTACTGCCCTCATAGATGGCACATCGGATCCAGATGGTGCCGATCCCATCCGGATAGCCGTGGACAATGCTGTTGGTCACCGCCTCGCTGACCGCCGTTTTGACGTCGGCAATCTCCTCCAGCGTGGGGTCCATGGACGCGGCAAATGCCGCTACCGCCGCACGGGCAAATGCCTCGTTGCAGCTGTGACTGGGAAACTCCAGCTTCATTTCGTTTTCCGGTACACGCTCCTGACTCATGCTTTTCCGCCTCCTTTGATTTCCGCAATCTGTTCGATGCCTGCCGCCTGGAACACCCGCATGGGCTGGGGCTGCACATTGGTGAGCACCAACTTGCCACCGATCTCCCGCATACGCCGGACACCGGAGATCACAACGGCAATTCCGGAGGAATCCATAAAGGACACATCCCGGAAATCCAGCGTGCAAACCCGAGGCAGATAGGATTCGATTTTTTCGGAAATGGTTTTCATGGCGTGCTGGGCCTCATGGTGATCGATCTCCCCGGACAGGGTAATGGTCATCTGCTTATCCTGCAGGAAGCTTCTGATGTACATAAAAATCGCTCCAATCCTGTTGCGTTTGCTATGATTATAAAAAATCTGCGCAGAACATACAGTCGAAATATGTCCTGCGCAGAAATATCCTGATTAAATTGTTCGGAGAGCTTCTCCTGCCGCGTAAACCGACCCGGCCACAAGGATCAGATCATCCGGCGAAGCCAGCGCTCTTGCCAGCTGGATCCCCTCCGCCACGCTGTTTGCCGTCCGCACGGGGCAATAGGGCGCCGCTTCCCGGGCCAGCTGCTCCGGCGTCAAAGATCTGGGCAGCCCCACCGTAGCGGCAACCAACGTATGGCAACGGCGGGCCACCATGGGTACGCACTCTTGATGGGCCTTATCCCCCATCATGGCCATCACCCCGATCACATTTTGTCCGAGGAAAAAGCAATCGAGCACCTGGCAAAGGGCCGTGATTCCGGCGGGATTATGCCCTGCGTCGATGAGCATTTCCGGCGATCCTGGCACATATTGCAGCCGGCCCGGCCAGGACGCATGGAAAAATCCCTGTCGGACGGCCAATTCTTCCAGGCCCAGCAGCCGGCAGACCTCCCAGGCCGCCCCGGCGTTATCCGCCTGGAATCGCCCCAGCAGCTGGAGCAACAGCTCCCGACTGCCGTCCCCAATCCGCTGGCAGATCAGGGATTCTTCCAGCAGCCTCCACCGTCCGGTCTCCACCAGAGGGCTGCCCAGCTCCTCGGCCCGCTGGCGAATCACAGCTTCCGCCTCCGGCGCCTGCCGTGCCATCACCACAGGCCGCCCCGGTTTGATGATGCCGGCCTTCTCCCCGGCAATTTCTCCTACCGTATGTCCCAGCACATCCACATGATCCAGCGAAATGGATGTAATGCAGCAGACCTCCGGCGACTTGATTACATTGGTGGCATCGCACCGTCCTCCCAGCCCCACTTCGATCACTGCGTAGTCCACCCCGGCCCTTTGAAAGGCGACAAATCCCAGGGCCGTCACCAATTCAAATTCATTGACAGGCTCCAAGCCCTCCTGCTCCAGCTCTTCTTCTGCCCTCATCACCGTCTCATAGCAGGCTATCAGCTGTTCCTGGGAAATCATTGTTCGGTCAATCTGAATTCTTTCCCGAAAATCCACCAGATAGGGAGAGGTGAACAGTCCAACCCGGTATCCCGACTGCCGCAGCGCCGATTCCACCAGAGCACAAACGCTGCCCTTCCCGTTGGTTCCCGCCACATGAATGCAGCGAATTTGATCCTGGGGATTGCCCAGTCGGTCCATCAGCCGGGTGATTCGCTCCAGAGACGCACTGCTGGAAAACGTCCTGCGGCTATGGATGGCCGCAAGGACCTGATCGTATTCCATGCCTTCTCCGCCACCTTTCAGGCCGCCGGCAATCTGCCGGCGGCCATACTGATTTTATCTTTGCAGTTTCTGATAGTTTTCCTCCAGCTGTGCAAGGAGACTCCGCAGTTTTTCCGCCTTCTCCTGCTCATTCTGGACCACCTGGGCTGGGGCCTTGGATAGGAAGCCCTGGTTGGACAGCTTCTTTTCGATGCCTTCCAAATTTTTGCGGTTTTTGGCCAGTTCCTTTTCCAGCCGCTGCCGTTCCTTCTCCAGATCCACCAGCTGTTCCATGGGCATAAACAGCTGAGCGTCATGGGTGACACAGGCCACCATATTCTCCGCGTTTTCCGGTGCAGTCTGGTCAATTATCAGCTTGTCTGCATAGGCCAGCTTCATGATAAAGGCCTGTCCCTGCTGGAACACCGCTGTCTTTTCCGTGACAATATACAGCGTGGTCTTTTTGCTGGGGGGCACGTTCATCTCCGCGCGGCGATTCCGCACAGAACGGATGGCGTCCATAATGCTCTCCATGGCAGCCTCTTCCGCCGGGAAATCCAGTTCGGCGTGATACTCGGGCCACTGAGCCACCATGATGCTCTCTCCCTCGTGGGGAATGGCCTGCCAGATCTCCTCCATGATATAGGGCATGAAGGGATGGAGCAGCTTCAGGAACTGATCCAGCACATAGACCAGCACCTGCTGGGCCACCTGCTTGCTCTGGGGATCATCCGCATACAGCCGGGCCTTGGTGAGCTCAATATACCAGTCGCAGTAGTCGTCCCAGATGAAGTCGTA
>CBCTLT010000240.1:0-3710 GCA_965147785.1 uncultured Oscillospiraceae bacterium | reverse complement strand
CATGGGCATCTCGCCCATATCCGCCATACCGGGCATATCCCCGGGCATCTCGTCGCCTTCCGGCATAGGAGGTCCGAAGGAAGGCTTTGCCCAGGTACCAGCAATTTCATAGCCTTCTCCATTGACAGGAATGCCGCCGTATTCATTCTCCGCGGGAACCATGTAATAGGAATATCTGTCGTGAACCGCTGTGGAGGAGGTGCATTTGCCCTTCACATCACAGTTGTCAAACTCCAGAATCATATTCTGCCCCCACCAGATCATGCCTTCCCCGTTGGTGGCTACGGAGATACTATTGAAGAAATCCCCTTCCAACGCAGTGCCGTTTTTCTCGTTGCAATCAGCAAACCGGAGCTGCGGATCTCCGATCATGTTTTTGACGTCGAACTTCCGGAACAGCCGCACGTCCTTCCGGTTGTAGTCATAGGGATTGTAGCCCGGGTCCTTTTCCACCGGGGCATTCTGATCCAGAACCTCCGAGAAGGCCGGGGTTCCCATGCCGGGATCATCGCAGGTCATGAGCTGGGCAATGACACCCTTTTCCGATACAAACTTGCTGTTTTTCACAGCAATCGCCGGGGTGCAGGCCTTGATGAGGAACGCGGCCCCCTGGGTCTCAAACCGGGAGTTTTCCACTTCCGTAACGCCGCAGGCAGGCAGTGTGGCGGAGGAATCATCACAAGCCCCAGGCACATACCGGACGTTGTTGGTCTTATGGTACATGACGCCGTATTTGGCCGTCACCTCCGTACCGTCATACCAGCCCGCACTGGCGTGCTCATTGGCCACCACAGCGGCGTAGGTCAGGCCGTATTTCTTGGTGGGATAGTCGTAGCACACCTCGGAGGGCCGCATGGCGCTTTTCAGGGCCTTGAATTTCTCGGATGCATTGGCATTGCCGATGGTGCAGCCATAGAACCGGTTTCGGCAGCCGCCGATGGAATAGGTGCCGTAGCAGCTGGGATCCTCGGTGCCCTCCGTAGTCACGTCGATGACGGAGTCCTTCACCTGGAGCTCAATGGAATACTTGCCGAACTCCAAGGTATCGCCGGTATCGTCCACCGAAAGAACGCCCCAGCCGTCGGAGAGCAGAATATCCTTGTCGTAGTTCACCTGGCAGTAGCCGTCGCACATGGTGTCTCGGGCATGACCGTCGGGGCTGATACCCAGCATCCAAGGACAGGAGGCCATCCCCTCCGTCTCCAGCTCGTATTTGGAGCCGTTGGACTTAACGAAGGAGTTTTTCACCGTCACTTCCAGCTTGTCCTCAGGATGATTGCCGCCCGCAAACACGCCGTGACGGATGGCACCGGCACCGGAGAACACATAGCCGTCCACATCCACCTTGGACTTGCCAAAGACGGCCACACCGGCGCCAAAGCCCTTGAAATCATTGCCGCCGGAGCCGTCCGCCGTCATGGTCAGATCCTTGATCTGGTAGGTGGAGTCATTGACCATCACTCCGTTGAAATGCTTATTGTCCGAGTCGATCCGGCCCCCCGCAAGGCCCTTGCCGTCATAGGTTCCGCCTACGATGGCCCCGGTGACGCTCTGATTCTCCGCGATTTTGCCGCCGTCCACAAACAGGGCGGTCCGGTAATCGCAGCTGCCCTTGGTCATGCCTCCCGCATAGAGGCCTTTTTCCGGTGCAATGGCTACCGTCTCAACGGCCACGGCTCCCGGGGTGCCGGCAGGGACTTCCTTTCCCTCCAGCAGATATGTAACAAGCTTTTTCTCAGACATAGGCTGTACCCCTTTCTCTTGTCTTGGCAGGATGTGTTTATTATAAGGCCAGCACCTGCCGCCGTCAATCCTTACGAAGCCGTATTATTAAAAATCGAACCATTTTGCACAATTGGAACAGTCCACAGGTTGTGCTTGCCTGTCCTGGCAGGCTATGCTATAATGGATGCACAGAACGGGCCTCCATATGGAGGCCCGGAACATTGCATTTGAGGGGTATGATCGTGGGAAAATACATAGGTTCTGCCGCCTTTTACCGGCGGGTGCTGCGGGTGATGGTGCCCATCGTCATTCAGCAGGGCATCACCAATTTTGTCAGTCTCTTGGACAACATCATGGTAGGTCAGGTGGGTACAGAGCAAATGTCCGGCGTGGCCATCACCAACCAGCTGTTGTTTATTTTTCAGCTCTGTATCTTCGGCAGTCTCTCCGGGGCAGGTATCTTTTGCGCCCAATATTTCGGCAAGGGAGACCAGGAAAAAATCCAGAGCGTATTTCGTTACAAAATCATCAGCACCGCCCTCATTACTGCGCTGGCCATGACAGTCCTGTGGATCTTCCAGGAGCCGCTGATTCGCCTGTTCCTGACGGATACGGGTACTGGGGGTGATCTGGAGGCTACGCTGGCCTATGGAAAAACTTATTTAAGAATTATGCTGGTGGGCATCATCCCCTTTGCTGTGGTGCAGCTCTATTCCTCCACCATGCGGGAGACCGGTGAAACCGCCGTTCCCATGGAGGCCAGCGTTATTGCCGTTCTGGTAAACATGAGCCTGAATTATGTGCTGATTTTCGGTCACTTTGGGGCTCCAAGGCTGGGCGTAGCCGGTGCTGCCATTGCCACCGCCATTTCCCGCTTTACAGAACTGGCTGTAATTCTGATCTATACCCGGATACGCCGCAACAAGTTTCCATATCTCACCGGCGTCTATCGCACCTTGCGGGTCCCTGCCGCTCTTGCCAAGGACATCACCATCAAGGGTATGCCCCTGATGCTCAATGAGCTCATGTGGGCCCTGGGTACTACCTTTATCGTCCAGTGCTATTCCACCCGAGGGCTGGACGCCGTGGCCGCCTACAACATTTCCAGCACCGTCAGCAACTTCTTCTCCATGGCCGTATTCGCCATGGGTACCGCCATCTCCATTCTGGTGGGACAGGAGCTAGGAGCAGGAGAATTCGAATCCGCCAAGGATACCAACCGGAAGATGATCACCTTCGGCGTAATGCTGTGCCTGTTTGCTGCGGTGCTGCTGGCGGTGGCCGCTCCCTATTTCCCCAAAATCTATAACACCTCCAACGCTGTCCGTACTCTGGCCACCAGACTGCTGTGGCTGGACGCCGCCTTTCTCACCGCCCGGGGCGTCTACAACAACTGCTATTTCACCCTGCGCTCCGGTGGCAAGACGCTGCTCACCTTCCTCTTTGACAGTGTCTCCATGTGGCTTGTGAATCTGCCGGTAGCCCTGCTGCTGGCCCATCTCACCGGTGCGCCCCTCATCCCCATGTATCTGATCGTCCAGTGCGTGGACGCATTGAAAACCGTGGTGGGTCTGACGCTGGTGAAAAAGGGGATCTGGATCCAAAACCTGGCGGTATAGACGGCAGATCGATACAAATTTGCGGAAGGAATGGACGCCATGAGACGAACTGTGATGGGAATACTGGCCCATGTGGACGCGGGAAAAACCACATTGGCAGAAGCCATGCTCTATAGCGCGGGAGAATTGCGGGCTCTGGGTCGGGTGGATCACGGAAACGCCTTTCTCGACACCTTTACCCTGGAGCGGCAGCGGGGCATCACCATCTTCTCCAAGCAGGCTGTGTTGTCCCTGAAGGATTTGCAGATTACCCTGCTGGACACCCCGGGACATGTGGATTTTTCCGCAGAAATGGAGCGGACCTTGGCGGTCCTGGACTGCGCCATTCTGGTGATTGGCGGCACCGCCGGCGTTCAGAGCCACACC
>CBCTLT010000239.1:0-3731 GCA_965147785.1 uncultured Oscillospiraceae bacterium | reverse complement strand
AGCAAAGCTGGGAAGCTCCTGAATATCAACGCTGCCCCAGCCACTTTCAATGCCCACCATTGCAGCATCGGATTCGTACTGTGCCCGCATCACGTCGTCGATAATATCGCCAGGGATGATGGCGGTAGCCATCCATTTGTGGTTTAGCGTGGACATGGCAGTCTGAATATACATGGTTCGCAGCTGCTGAATCAGAGTAATGTTGGAGTAAATTCCTACCAAATAGGCGATACTAAATACCGTCAGAAATACCAATAGACCGTGAGCAAGGATGCTTAACACTGGGTGACGACGTTTTTCCTTTTTGGGAGGGGGAACAACAGGTGGTTCTGTGTTGTCGAGCTCCTGATCCTCTTCAGAGTAATGGTACCATTCGTCTGGAGAGGCGTCCGGAAGAGACGCATCAAAGGAACGATATTCCCGGCTGCCGTCAAAAGAACGGTACTCGCCAGAATCCTGATAGGTATCCAAATCCTCTTCGTCCAGAAAATAGTCCTGATCCTCTTCACTTGCATCAAAATCAGCTTCAAACGCATCGGATGTCGAATCGAAGTCGTTTATCGAATCGAAGTCGTCTATAGAATCGTCGGACAAATCGATATCAAATTCGTTTTTTGGGAGGATGTTTTGCAGTATTTCAGAGAGCGTATCCCCCGAATGTATGGAGAGATCCTCCTCGGGCAAATCGTCCCCATTTTTGCGGAACGAATCCTCTTTGCCGTACAGATCGTCTTTTTCCATGATTGTTCCTCGCTTTAGCAAAAATTTCTCCTTATTGTATCATAATTCCGGGATAAAAGCAAGGGATCATCCATGAATGGCGCTAGGGGCAAAACAGAAGTGGAAAGAATGTCCAATTTGTTTGACATTCCGCGTGAATTTCAAAAATTTTTTCATGGTTTGCCGATTCCATTCAAAGTGGTCCTGTGGTATACTACTTCTGAAAACCCGTTTTCTCAGGAAAACATAAGGGAGGGTATAAGCATGGCTGATTATGACAGCAGTTCTAACTATAAACAGGCGAGAGCCCTGGGACGTCATTTTTTGGCGGAGCACAGCGACACCGATACCAAGGGCTATCTTTTGATTTTGGACGACCTCATCGGCAATGTGGAGATCACCGGGGAGATCAGCCTTGGTACCTGCGAGATTCCCATCAACA
Source organism: uncultured Oscillospiraceae bacterium (assembly GCA_965147785.1). GTDB lineage: Bacteria > Bacillota > Clostridia > Oscillospirales > Oscillospiraceae > HGM13006. The sequence goes on along the minus strand of CBCTLT010000239.1, from coordinate 2,569 downwards.
AGATCATCGGCACCAGAACCTCTGCCAGAAGCAACGCTTTTGCAGGCAACTTCATGCCGCTGTTGCCGGAAAATACAGAGTTCGGCGTGAAGTGGATGAAGCTGTATAGCTCCCATATTTCCGAGGGTATCCGTGAACCCATCAAGGTCTATGAATATATTAACCGCTACTTTGTTCAGGAGGGCAACAAGCGCGTCAGCGTGTTGAAATACCTGGGGGCTGTTGCCATCGAAGCCAAGGTCACCCGGCTGATCCCCAAGCGGGACGAGAATAATAAATTGGTGTCCATCTACTATGAGTTCTTGGACTTTGATCGACGGGCAACCTTTGATAATTTGTGGTTTTCCTATCGGGGCAGTTTTACCCGTTTGGTCCATCTGGTGCAGGCGTGGCAGGCAGAGCATCCCGAGGTCAAGACTTCTACGGCAGATCTGATCAACGGCGCCTTCAAATCCTTCCGCGTGTGTTACCGGGAGGCAGGCTTTGACACACTTCCGATTACCTCCGGCGACGCCTTTTTGGAATATCTCAACATCTACGGATTTCAGCAGGGCAGAAGCCTCTCGGAGCTGCGGGAGCAGGTTAAGAGTTGCGAAGCCCAATTTAAGCTGATCGCAGCTCAGGATCACGACACTGTTAACACAGTGGAGATGAAGTACGATTCGGAGAAAACGCCCCTGTCCTTTTTCTCGCGTCGTCCAAGAAAGCTGAAGGTGGCTTTTGCCTTTGAAGCCACGCCGGAAACCTCTTTGTGGACCTATACTCATGATGTGGCCCGACGTCGCTTGGAACGTACCATGGGGGATAAGATTTCGGTAATTACAAAGTTTTCCGTACCAAGCGGAGAGAACGCCTATGGTCCTCTGCGAGAACTGATGGAGGAAGAACCGGATATTCTCTTTGCCACCAGCCCCAATATGTCGGCAGGGGCACTGCGGCTGTCTTTGGAATTTCCGGATCGGGCGATCCTCAACTGTGATCGCGCACAGCCAAAAAAGAATATGATTACCTATTTCGGAAAATTCTTTGAGGCATCGTTCCTGTGCGGCGTCATGGCTGGCGCTATGACCAGAACAGGGCGGATTGGATTTATGTCTGCCGCCATGTTCCAGCAGGACGCGACCTGCGATGTCAATGCCTTTGCGGTGGGAGCACAGCTGGTGAATCCTACGGCCCATGTGATCAATGTGGAACTGTTTGGACCGATACAAAAGGAACAGGATCATGCGGAGGCCAGGTATCTGCTGGCGCAAAAAGGGGTTGACATTGCCCTCTGCATTCATCAGCTCAATACGCCCCAGGTCCGGAAAGGATTCCCGGGTGTTTTTGCCCAGCTTTATCTGCTCAAAACCCACAGTGGTTACCCCAGCGAATGTATTGGCGCAGCAGCAGTGGACTGGTCGGTGCTCTACAATCAGCTGGTAGGGGATAGCTTTACCACGAAAAACTCCATTTTGGATATAACCAGAAGCGGCATGGATAGTTCGATCCATTTTGGCTGGGGCCTCAATACCGGGATACTGGATGTACTGGGGGTGGATTCCTTTATGGGGCACAATGCGATCCGTCTGCTGAACATTTTTAAGGATCTGGTCCAGTCCGGCAAGGTTCATCCCTTTGAAGGGCCGCTCTATGACAATCAGCACAATTTGATTCTGGAGAAATACGAGACCTTCAACCTACTGGAAATTCAAAATATGGCGTGGCAGCACGAGGCGGTGCTGGAGCGCATTCAGATGACCTGAGGGCTTGGAGTACTGATGAAGACATGGGAGGCAGTGCGGCGGAATTTAAACGCTGCACTGCCTCTGATAGCGAGGACGTATGGAGAATTTTATTTTTAGCCTCAATGTGACCGTACCGGTATTTGTGATTATTTTGGTGGGCGGTTTCTTGAAACATATCGGGCTTTTGACGGAGAGCTTTGCGGCGGTGGCGGATAAATTTGTGTTTAAGGTTGCCCTGCCCGTGCAACTTTTTCAGGATATTGCCACCATGGACCTGCGAGCGGAGTTTGCCTGGGATTTTGTGCTGTTCTGTGCAGGGGCTACCACGTTTATGTTTGCAGCTTGCTGGGGAATTGCCAAGCTGTTTTTAAAGGATCGAACGATGGTGGGCGCTTTTGCTCAGGCTGCTGCCCGAGGTTCTGCTGCCATTTTGGGAATTTCCTTTGTGGAAAATATTTATGGAAGTTCCGGCATGGCTCCCATGATGATTGTGGCTGCGGTGCCCCTGTTCAATATCTATTCTGTAATCATCCTCATGGTTTCCTCAGCGGAAGGAAAGTTTAACGGCCAAGTGCTCCGAAACACATTAAAAGGAATTGCTACAAATCCCATTATTCTGGGGATCTTGGCCGGTATGATATGGAGCCTTTCGGGACTGCCCTGGCCGGGAATGCTGAGCAAATCCGTGGGCTATTTGGCCGGTACGGCAACGCCCTTGGCCTTGCTGGTGTTGGGGGCAACCTTCCGGGGGAAGGCAGCCCTACAAAAGCTGCGTCCCACTGTGTTTGCTGCACTTTTAAAGCTGGTGATTATTCCGGCGGTGATTTTCCCTGTGGCCATTG
>CBCTLT010000238.1:0-3732 GCA_965147785.1 uncultured Oscillospiraceae bacterium | reverse complement strand
CAAGGCAGCGGCCCCGGTAGGAATGATGATACGGTTTGTCAAAGACCTCGTTGGTCTTGCACAGGGCGCTGCCAAAACCAGCCAGGGTGGCCGCTCCCGCAACCGCGACCTTCACCCGCTGCTCCATGTAAGGTTTCAGATTGCCCGCCTTGTCCGTGAATTCAATGGGCAGATAGCAAAGAGCCTGGTTGTTGGCACACAGCACCATTTTGTCAGGCGTTACTCTCAGCACGGTTTCCTTGCCTGCGGTGGTCAGGCTGTGACTGGAGATCACATTGCCCCGCTCATCCAATGCTTCCGCAGTCAATGTTCCGGGTTGATAGGGCAATTTGAAAAGTGTTTTGTACTTCTTGACAGGCTTGTTTGCTATCTCTTTGCCATTCAGGAGCAAGCGAACGGATGCGGAATTCGCATAAACTTCTACAACAGCTTTTTCTCCCTCATAGCCCTGCCAGCTCCAGCTGTCGATGGCATTTGTAAACTGCCATGCGCCGGTGGTTGGCGCTTCCTTTGCGTGATTCAGAGGACGTACTCCAATGAACGGTTCTTTTCGCAGGCCCCAGACGATCTGCATGAAATACATCGACGCCAGGGGCTTTCCGGTAATATCGATCATTCCCTGTCCGGCAAGCAGGGGCAACCCGTTGTAGGAATGGTAAGTCCAGTCGCCAATACAGGCTTCCCCCAGGTAATCCCAGGCAGACCAGACAAAATCCCCCAGAAGCTGGGGATATTTCTGCACCCGTTCCCAGTTGTAGGGCAGATCGGCTACCATGGTTTCAGAGCCAACCATCAGTCGGTCCGGATATTTCTTGACATCCTCATCATACCGGGAAGAAGCATAGTTTAGTCCCAGAACATCCAGGCTATTTGCGGCACCCAGGCAGGCTTTGTCACCTTTTCTTCCTCTGCTCATGAAGAACATAAGCGGCCCCAGCTTTTGGGCCATGGCGTTAAAAAAGGCCGACCCGGTCTTTTTCTCCTTGTAGCCGCCCTTCCTGGGGAGGGGTTTGGGCTGATAATCGCCTTTGTCTTTGTAGACCCCCAGGCCCATATTGGCATAGACATTCAGCAGTACATTGATGCCGGCGGTTACAGGCCGTGTCGGATCAAGGCTATGGATAAAGTCCGTCAATTCCCGGCAGACCTCCGTGCCCCGCTCGGTTGCAGTTTCGGATACTTCGTTGCCGTGGGAATACAGAATGACGCTGGGGTGATTTCGTGCAGATTCCACCATGGCGGTAACATCCTGCTTCCAATCCTCCGAAAACCAGCGGGCGTAATCGTGGTAGGTCTTGGGGATATACCAGCCATCGAAGGTCTCGTTCAGCACATACATACCCAGTTTATCACAGGTTTCCAATGTGATCTGAGAGGCGGGGTTGTGGGCAATCCGCACCGCATTGAAGCCGTTTTCCTTCAAAATTCGGATACGCCGTTCTTCCGCATCCCGGAATTCGCAAGCGCCCAGCACGCCATGATCGTGATGAATGCACCCGCCACGAAGCAGGACACGCTGACCGTTGACGGTCAAGCCCTTTTCAGCGTTCCATTCCAGCTTACGGATGCCAAAGGCAATCACCCGCTCGTCCGTATCCGTTCTGACCAGGATCTTGTAGAGAAAGGGTTTTTCTGCACTCCACAGCTTGGCCTCTGGCACCTCCAAAATGCCAGGCTTTCCGCTGGCTACTCGTTTCTCCCCCTCGTAAATATCCACCGTTATGTCGCTGTCCTGAGTCGTCTTTACGTCCACCCGCACTTTTGCGGGATGGATCTGAACCGTTTCCATATGTACTTGCGAAATGTGATTTTGCTCCCGGATGAGCAAATGCACCGGCCGATAAATCCCGGAGCCGGAATACCAGCGGCAATTAGGCTCCAGAGAATTGTCCACCTCTACCCGGATGTTGTTTTCTCCCGATTCCGCAAAATCAGAAATATCTACATCAAAGGCGGTATATCCATACCGATGGGAACCGGCGAGCTTTCCGTTCACATAGACCTTACAGTTCTGATAGACGCCCTCAAAGTGCAGCGCCACGGGTTTTCCAGGCATGGCAGCGTCCAGTTCAAAGGTCTTTCCATATGCATACTTGCCGCCGGGGAAATAGCCGGAATTGACACCGTTCCGGCATCCGCCGTCCCGCTTTTCCAGCAGCATGGCATCGTGGGGAAGGTCAACGGTCACAGGCGTTTCGCCCTCCTTGCAAAATGTCCAGTTTCTACAAAAATCCAAGGTCATTTTATCGCCCCGCTATCCTTTTTGTCCATATTTTAGCAAATGGTTCTTGAAATGTATTGCATAAACGTCTATAATATTATATATTCATATTCAAGGTGAAAAAAATATGGACGATCAAGCCTATTGTGAGATGTTCTATGCCGCACACTATCTGCCCGTTGCTGTGTACGCGGGTGGGAGCTTTCTTTGTTCCGCCGGCTTTTATGCGGAGGGAGACCCCTATACCTTTGTTTTGCCCAAGCTGATGGAGCTGGGAAGCCCCGCAGTTTATGTTTCCTCGGATACGGGCTACTATGGTTATGTACAATGCAAGGATGGTGTACACAGCCTCGTTTTGGGGCCTGCCTATTCCACCCCTGTTACAGACGAATTTATCCGATCCTATATGAGCAAAAACGCGATCCCTCCGACCCGCTACGGAGAAATCGCGTCATTTCTGGGAGGCATTTCCCAATACACCTACAATCAGTTTCTGAATCTATTGTTGTACCTGCACTTCACTTTGACCGGAGAAAAGCTGGAGCTGGAGCGGGCTTTTAGCCTAACCAATACCGAATATCAAGCTGTCATTGGCCAGCGTCATTCCCAGAGTTTTTATGAAGCACGGGAAGAAGGAGTGAATCATGGCACCTATTTTTTGGAACAGCAAATGCTGGAATTGATCCGAAATGGGGAACCCGACAAGCTGAACACATTCCTTTTGGCGGCCGCCAACACGGCCAACACCCGGGAGGGGAAGCTGGCGGAAACACCGCTCCGGCAGGCTAAGAATCTATTCATCGGTTTGATCACAATGATTGGGAAATTTGCCGCCATCCCAGGCGGTATGGATATTGAGGAGACCTACCATCTTATCGACACCTACATTCAGGAGTGTGAAAAGCTGCAGACAGAGGAAGCGGTGAAAAATCTGCAGTACAATATGACCATAGACTTTGCCCGGAGAGTAGCCCAGCAGAAGCTGCCGGATGGGATATCCAAGGAGGTGTTCTCGTGTATGCAGTTCATCGCAACCCATATCAATGAGCCGATTTGTGCCGCAGATGTGGTATCTTTTTCTGGAAAAAGCAGGGCCTATCTGTTCAAAAAATTTCGGAATGAGCTTGGCATGAGCATCGGCGCGTATATGATGGACTGCCGTCTCAGGAGAGCCAAGTCATTGCTGAAACACACCGATAAGTCTTTGGGCGAAATCAGCAGCTTTCTTTGCTTTTCCAGTCAATCACATTTTCAAAATGCGTTTAAGAAACACTTCCATATGACGCCTTTCGCATATCGGAAGAAATATGATATCACATAGGAAATGGTCGGTTCGACACAATCTCGCTAATGATGTAACCACTGTAGTTTTGGAGAATACACAGCGTGGCGCTCGAAATTATGGGCGAAGATGGATTAAACGCATTTCAGCTTAGACCGGAGACCGATTGCCCCGGATGAGGTGAATCTTGCTTCCATTTGGATTTTGTTGAAATAGTACAAGAATACTT
>CBCTLT010000237.1:0-3742 GCA_965147785.1 uncultured Oscillospiraceae bacterium | reverse complement strand
CCTGCAGGGAATCCTGAATGATTTAGAGAGCGGTGCTTTAGAAATCACTGCGGAACACGAGGACATTCACAGTTTCGTGGAGGCATACTTCGGCTCTGGACCCGGAAATGGTGGGTGAGGTGCTGGCAGTCATGCGGGACCTGGCAAGGGAAGGCATGACCATGATCGTGGTGACCCATGAGATGGCCTTTGCTCGGGACGTGAGCAACCATGTGGTCTTTATGTCCGAAGGGGTCATCTGTGAGGAGGGAGATCCCGAGTCGGTGTTTGAGCATCCCAGTCAGCCCCGGACCCAGGAATTCCTGAGCCGGTTCCTCCATGAAGTCAAGTGATATTGCGCCGGAGTCCCAAGGGGAAACCCTTTGGACTCCGGCCTTTCTCGTTCCCAAAGCAGGGAAATTTTCGTAGACAATGGGAAGAAACTGTGCTAAAATAGATAGACCTATGAGAATTTTTGCGTCAGGAGTGGGTACAGGAATGCGTGTGGAGGTAATGGGCGTCCCCTTTGACAATGTAACCATGGAAGAAGCGCTGGATCAAGCGATTCGGCTCATGGATGCTCCGGGCGCTGCCTGCTGTGTGACGCCCAATGCGGAGATCGTCTACGAGGCCATGCAGAATTCGGAACTGCGGCAGCTGCTGTCCCAGGCGGATCTGGTGCTGCCGGACGGTGCTGGCGTGGTGCTGGGGGCGAAGATCCTGGGAACGCCCCTGAAACAGAAGGTGGCGGGGATCGATTTTGCCGCGGCGTTGATGGAACGGCTGTCGAAAACGGAGAAAACCTTCTTCTTCCTGGGCAGCAAGCCCGGTGTGGCGGAAGCCGCTGCGGAAAAGCTGAAAGCCCGGTTTCCCGGCCTGCGGATCTGCGGCACCCATGACGGCTACTTCCAGGAGGATGGACCGGTGGTGGCGGAGATCAATGCAAAGAAACCGGACGTGCTCTTTGTCTGTCTGGGTGCGCCCAAGCAGGAATACTTTATGTTTGGGCACCGACAGGAACTCCAGGTGGGCCTGATGGCCGGTTTGGGGGGCAGCCTGGACGGCTTTGCCGGCAATGTGAAACGTGCGCCCCGGTGGATGATCCGCTGCAATCTGGAGTGGCTATACCGGCTGATCCAGGAACCAAAACGATTTGGCCGTATGCTGCGCCTGCCCAAGTTTGTGGGAAAGGTCATTTTGCAGCGGATGAAAGGATGATACCATGGGGAAACTGATCGTACTGGAGGGAACGGACGGTTCCGGAAAAGCAACCCAGTGCGCGGCGCTGATGGAGCGGCTGGTGCGGGAGCATGTGGATTGCCGGAAGGTGGAGTTTCCTCGATATTCGGAGCGCTCCTCGGCCCTGATCCAGATGTATTTGAACGGGGACTTTGGCGATAAGCCGTCGGACGTCAACGCCTATGCGGCGTCCACCTTCTTTGCGGTGGACCGGTACGCCTCCTATAAACAGGATTGGGGCGGCTATTATGAAGCAGGCGGCCTGGTGCTTTCGGACCGGTACACCACCTCTAACGCGGTGCATCAGGGCTCCAAGCTTCCGCCAGAGGAACGGAAGGCGTTTTTGGATTGGCTCTTTGTTTTTGAATATGGGCTTCTGGGGCTTCCTGCTCCGGATATGGTGCTCTATCTGGATGTGCCGGTGGACCTGACGGAGATCAATATGCACCGGCGGGAGCTTCTGACCAATACGGAAGCGGACATCCATGAGAAGGATATCAGCTACCTGCGGCAGTGCAGAATCGCAGCGGCAGAGGCTGCGGACCGGTTTGGCTGGCACAGGATCGCCTGTACCAGGGACGGAAAAATGCGCTCCATTGAGGAGATTCACGAGGATGTCTATCAGGCGGTAAAGGAGATATTGTGATGGTATATATTCTGTTGGGAAAAGGCTTTGAAGAGACGGAGGCCATTGCCCCCGGCGATGTGCTTCGGCGGGCACAGATCCCGGTGCAGTATGTGGGGATCGGCGGCAAGCTGGTGGAAGGTGCTCACGGCATTTCCATCCAGGCGGACATCACCTTGGAGGAGATGGACCTCATACACATGGACATGATCGTGCTGCCTGGCGGTATGGGCGGCGTTACCTCCATTGAGGAGAGCGAAGGCGCCATGGCCGCAGTGGAATACGCCCTGAAGCAGGACCGCTATGTGGCTGCCATTTGCGCAGCACCCATGATCCTGGGCAAACGGGGCTATCTGGACGGACGGAATGCCGTTTGCTATCCCGGCTGTGAAAGCGGTATGGGTCAGGCCATCGTCCATCCGGAACGGGAGACGGTGGTGGACGGGAAGATCATCACCGGACGGGCCCCTGGGGCAGCCATTGAATTTGGACTTCAACTTGCCGGCGTTTTCCAGGGCAGCTATACCCCGGATGAGGTGGCCGGATATATGGTGTATGAGAGAAGATAAGCGTCAGCTGCGCCAGCGGCTCCGCCAAAATCCTCGGCCGGGCGACGACCATCGGCTGTGCCGGCATGTGCTGGGTCATCCCTGGTTTCATCAGGCGAAAACGGTGATGGCCTATGCGGCTATGCCGGGAGAAGCAAATCTGGGACAGGTGCTGCGGGAGACCCTGGAGCAGGGGAAACGATTGGTGCTGCCGCGGTGCGAGCCGGACGGTACGATGACGGCACGGCTGATTTCAGATTTGAAGGAACTGGTCCCCGGAACCATGGGAATCTCAGAACCCCAAGAGGATGCCCCGAAGGTAATGCCGGAGGAAATTGACCTGGTCTTGGTGCCCGGAATGGCCTTTGATCCTTTGGGCGGCAGATTGGGCCGGGGCAAAGGATACTATGACCGCTTTTTGGCGGAATATCCGGGAAAGTCCGTGGGGATATGCTATCATGGCAATCTCCTGGAGGCAGTGCCCATGGAGGGGCACGACAAAACAATGGACGCCGTGGTAACGGATCAAACAATTATTCAGTGTGAACGGAGGGCGAGGCATGTTTAAAAAGAAGCGCGGACAGGCGGAGGAGCCGATGGAGGAGCCGCTGTCCGTGGACAACGACAGCCTTGATTACAACGCCGACGGAATGGAATACGACGGCGACGATATGGGCTATGACGAAGACATGGCCTACGAGGATGCGGGCGAATACGACGGCTATGACGAGGACGTGGTTTATGACGACGACTACGATGGCGAGTATTATGACGAGGACTACGAAGATTACTATGACGAGGAGGACCAGGGCGGGCCACGACCGAAATCTCTAAAACGCACCGTGGCGTATATGCTCAGTGTGCTGGTGGCCTCCGTGGTGCTGGCGGTGGTGATGTGGTTTGCCGCAGACGATGTGCTGGCCCTGACCAAGCCCGACAACGTAGTTACCATCACCATCAACCAGGGGGATACCCTGGAGGATGTGGCCCAGAATCTCAAGGATCACGGCCTCATCAACTATAAGTTCCTGTTCGTCCTCTATGGGAAATTCAGCAACGCGGAGGAAAAAATCGGCACTGGTACCTTTGAGCTGAACCAGCAGTTTGACTATCATGCCCTGGTCTACGGCCTGGCTTCCTCCAGCGAGAGCCGTAAGACGGTGACGCTGACCTTCCCTGAGGGCTATACCTGCGATCAGATCTTTGAGATTTTAGCGGAGAATGGGGTCTGCACCCTGGAGGAGTTGGAGGACACTGCGGCCAATTATGAGTTTGATTACGATTTTTTGGCGGATCTGCCCTATGGCGAGCCCAATCGGCTGGATGGTTATCTGTTCCCGGATACCTATGA
>CBCTLT010000236.1:0-3746 GCA_965147785.1 uncultured Oscillospiraceae bacterium | reverse complement strand
TACCAATCCCTGGAGGACATGGAACAGCTGCCGGCGCTGCAAAGAGCTATTTTAGAGCAGGCCGGGCGATATGTCAGACCAGGCGGGCAGTTGCTATACAGCACCTGCACTATTTTGCAGCGGGAAAACCAGGACGTGGCGGAGGACTTCCTGAAGGACCACCCGGAGTTTCAGACGGAGATGCTTTCACTGCCGGAACCCCTTCGGCAGCAACAAAAGGGAATGTTGACACTGTATCAAGGGATCAACCAGTGCGATGGCTTCTTTCTGTGCAGAATGAGGAAATCAATATGAAACAGGACATCAAATCCATGAATCTCCCTGAGTTGGAGGAAATGCTGCGGGAGCTGGGGCAGCCCCGATTTCGGGCAAAACAAATATTCTCCTGGTTGCACCGGGGCGTACATTCTTTTGCGGAGATGACCAACCTGGCAAAGCCTTTGCGGGAACTGCTGGATGAGCGGTTCTATATTTCCGTGCCGCAGGTGGCGCGGAAACAGGAGAGCCAGCGGGACGGAACCATCAAGTATCTGTGGCGGCTGGGAGATGGAAACTGTGTGGAAACTGTTCTGATGCAGTATAAGTATGGCAACACGGTCTGCGTCTCTTCGGAGGTAGGCTGCGCTATGGGCTGCGCATTCTGCGCGTCCACCCTGGGGGGGCTAGTGCGGCGGCTGACGGCGGGGGAAATCCTGGATCAGGTGCTCTTCACCCAGCTGGACAGCGGAAGGACGATTTCTCATATTGTGCTGATGGGCATCGGAGAGCCTCTGGACAATTTTGACGCGGTGGTGCGATTTCTGGAATTGGTCAATCATCCTCAGGGTATGAATATCAGTATGCGGCACATTTCACTTTCTACCTGCGGACTGACAGAAAGAATTGACAAACTGGCATCCCTTCATTTACAATTAACATTATCGGTGTCACTCCATGCCCCGGACGACGAGACCAGAAACCGGCTGATGCCGGTGAATCGGAGCTGTGGAGTGGATCGGCTACTGGAGACTTGCCACCGGTATTATCAGGAGACGGGACGGCGAATCTCCTTTGAGTATGCTATGATCGATGGGGTCAACGACACCAGACGTCATGGGCAGCTTTTGGCCAAAAAGCTTCAGGGCATGGGCGCCCATGTGAATATGATCCCACTGAACAATGTGGAGGAAAGTCCGCTGAAGCCGTCCTCCAAAGAGAATATTCGCCGGTTCCAGCAGCAGCTGGAGCAGGCAGGAATCACCGCCACAGTGCGCAGAAGCCTGGGCGGCGATATCGACGCCTCCTGCGGGCAGCTGAGAAGAAAGCAGATGCTCCAGGAGCGGTGACCGCAAGAAGGTGGTTTTATGGAAATTTGGGGTGCAACAGATCGGGGCATGGTTCGGAAACAGAATCAGGATTACTATCGCCACCGGGCGCTGTCGGAGAATCAGTTCCTGGCGGTGGTTTGCGATGGCATGGGCGGAAGTCGGTCCGGAGACGTGGCTAGCCGCCTGGCCTCGGAGGTCTTTTTGCAGGATGTGGAGCAGTCTGTCTGCCCGGACATGGAGCAGTCGGAGATTGTCCAGATGCTGGTGGCTGCCATTAAGAGCGCCAATCGGGCGGTGTATGAGCAGTCTCAGGTCAGTCCGGACTTTTCTGGTATGGGCACTACCCTGGTGGCCGTATATCTGCAAAATGACGATGCCTATGTTGTCAACGTGGGAGACAGCCGATGCTATTATGTGGCCCACGACGAGATTTCCCAGATCACGGAGGACCATTCTGTGGTGGGCCTGATGGTGGCCAGAGGACAGATCACCGAGGAGGAAGCTCGGAACCATCCCAACAAAAACCTCATCACCAGGGCTGTGGGAACAGAGCCCAATGTGGAGTGCGACTGTTTCTATCTGCGGTTGGACCAGGGTGACTATTTGCTGCTCTGTTCCGATGGCCTGTCCAATATGGTGACAAAGCCGGAGATCCTTTATGAGACCACCCATGGGGGTGACGGTACGGAGATTTGCCGGAGAATGATCGAGATCGCCAAAAAACGGGGTGCCCCGGACAATGTGACGGCAGTTTTGATGCGGTACTGATTTTTGGGAAAACTAGAATGGATCAAGCGAATTCAACATCATTGCTAGGGAGCGATGTCTATGGATAAGTATATTGGCCGGCTGCTGGATGGCCGTTATGAAATACTGGAGGAGATCGGCCGGGGCGGCATGGCGGTGGTTTACCGAGCCAGATGCCACCGCCTCAACCGCTATGTGGCGGTCAAGATCCTCAAGGAAGAGCTGAGCCGGGATGAGGATTTCCGCCGGAGATTTCACGCGGAAAGTCAGGCCGTTGCCATGCTTTCCCACCCCAATATTGTGGCGGTTTACGATGTGAATCACTCCGGTGACGCCGACTATATCGTCATGGAGCTCATCGACGGCCTGACCCTCAAGCAGTATATGCAGCAGCGGGGGGCGCTGAGTTGGCGGGAGGCTCTGCACTTTGCCACTCAGATCGCAAAGGCCCTGGAGCACGCCCATTCCAGAGGGATCGTCCATCGGGACATCAAGCCCCACAATATTATGATTCTCAAGGATGGCAGTGTGAAGGTGGCCGACTTTGGCATTGCCCGGCTGAATTCCTCTCAGAATACCCTGACCCGGGAGGCCCTGGGCTCGGTCCACTATATCTCCCCGGAGCAGGCCAAGGGGGCCCAGGTGGACGCCCGGTCGGATCTGTATTCTCTGGGCGTGGTCATGTATGAGATGCTCACCGGGAAACCGCCCTACGACGGGGAATCTCCTGTGGCCATCGCTATCCAGCACATCAATTCCACCCCCACGCCGCCCCGTCAGCTCAATCCCACCATTCCTCTAGGACTGCAACAGATTACGCTCCACGCCATGTGTTCGGAGCTTTCTGCACGCTATGCCTCTGCCACGGCCATGATCGAGGATCTGGAGGCTCTGCGAAAGAATCCTCAGGTGGTGTTTCGGTTCAATGCTGGACCCGGTGGAAGCACCGCCTATGTGGATACCCGGCAAATCGCACAGAACAATCAGCAAAATCAGGTTGCTGCCGCAACCGCCGCTGCGGCAGGCGCGGTGGCCGGCGGGGCTGTTGCAGGCACCAGGCCGCCCCAGAACCGGGTCCAGCAGCGGACCCCGGTGGATCCCCAGCAGGCGGCTCGCCAGAAGGCCAGGACTATGGCGGAAAAATCTGTCCAGCAGGCAGGAAACAAACAGCGCAATTACAACCCCAACGACTACTATGACGACGAGGAAGAGGAAGATCGCCGGGGCGGAAAAGGCCCCATCATTGTGGTATCTGTGCTTCTGGTGGCAGTGGTGATCTTGGGCGTGGTGCTGTTCCGCTCTTTCTTTGGGAGCAGCAGCGATGGAACCATCGAGGTGCCCTCCTTCCTGGGGCAGAATCTTGAAGATGTGCTTAGCAGCGACCTCTATTCGGATTTTAATCTGGTAGAGGGAGATCATGTGTACAATGAAAAATACGAAGAGGGGCAGATCTGCGATCAGAGCGTGGCCAAAGGCAAAAAAGTAGTGCCCGGCACCACCATCCGATTGACGGTATCGAAGGGTACCCAGACGGGGGAGATGCCGAACTTGGTGGATCGTTCTCAGCAAGAGGCGGATGCCCTGCTGGCAGAGCTGGATCTGAACCTCAGCGTCAGCTATGAATTCCAGGAATCCGAGGATGTGGAAGAGGGGTATGTGATCTCTACGGACCCAGTGGCGGGCACGACCCTC
>CBCTLT010000235.1:0-3755 GCA_965147785.1 uncultured Oscillospiraceae bacterium | reverse complement strand
GGTTGCTTGAACAATTTCTTCAAAAATATTGTCTAACTTTTCGGGGTCACTTCAATTGCAATTTCCCACCGGCTTTTGCGCTGTCCCTTTGTCAGGTGTTCCTGGAGGGCAGAATCACCGTGGCGGCAATGACCTGGGCGATACCGCCGTCGGGCCAGTTCTCGGCCCAGCAGATCAGGTCAATGCAGTGTTCCTGCTGGTCGTTGATGTATTTTTTCGTCACATAGCCTTTGCCGATGATGCAGTCGGAGCACATGCCGTGATGATCCACGCATCGTCCGGCGGTCTCCGGAACCTGGGCCAGGAAACTATCCGGGGTGCCATCGTCGCTCATAAAGTGCCAGTCGATATAGCGTAGCCAACCATCGTCACCCATATAATTGGTCAGTAGCCGAATCAGCATATTCCTGCCAGTGGTGTTGTAGAACATGGCTCGGCCGCCGGGCTGGTTCCGGTGGCAGTAGTGGGCGGCGGTGTCGAAATAATAGATGCCATAGGCGTCGGCGAAGGGCTGCATCCGCTGCCGGCCTTCCTTGGTTTTGATAATGTCCCGGAGGGGCTGCTGGCCCATGATCTGAAGCCCGTGGCCCTTAATCATATCCATTTCCGTCCAGGGGCCGGAACAGATGGGAGTGGGGTGATCTCCTACGGAGACATCCTCCCAGTAGAGGGGCTCTGCACCGCGGATCTTCTCCTGGGCCCAGAGTTCGGAGATGTATTCCCAATCCTCCTCGGCATAATGATGGACCTCCGGCATATGCATTCGAGGACCTTTTCCACCCGGACCACCCGGGCCGCCGGGACCACCGCCCAAAAGGGGGCCCTTGGGGCCGGTGTAGTCGTCCCGATAGAAGGAAAAGACGTTGTGGCCCCGGGTGACGCCGGTCATGACCAGTTCGCCCCGCTGATTGTACAAACTGCCGCGACCCTCCAGACGCATATAACGACCGGTGCTGCCTTCGGGAGGCGTGAGATCTTCGATAATCATATCGTCACAAACGGTGGTAAAGGTGTCGCCGGGCAAAATGGGGGCGTACATGGTGAAGGCACCGCCGTCATTGGCCCGTTGAAGCTTGTCGCCGTAGTTCATGGGCAGCATGGGGAACATGGCTCCAGGCTCCTTCCAGCAGGGGATAGCAATGATGGAGCCATACTTTGTGTTTTTGGCGTAGGTTTCGTCGTTGAACAGAGGGTTCCAAGGATCCCAGGCGTTGGCATAGAGTTTCATTAGCGTGGGATCAGCGGGGGTAACGGGGAATAGGGTGGGCTTTCCGATTTGTGCATCTAGTTGTTTGCGGGTGGCGTCCAGGATCTCCTGTTCCCGGGGACTGTACTGACCGGGATATACGGTTTTAAAATCGCTCATGGTTACCTGCTTCCTTTCTTGATGTGGAAATTGCAGTGGGCGGCGCGGAATGATTTTCCGCGCCGCCTGTACTATGGTTGGAGGATTTATCTCTGCTCATAACGAGCATACGCTGCTTCATAGAAGCCCTGGAGTTCGCTGAGACCCATGCTCTCGACCTCTGCGCAGTAGTTAGCCCAGGTCTCGTCGGTCAGTTCGGTCTGGCAAGTCATAAACTTGGAAATTTCCGTGGAGACGTAGGTGGAAATATCGGAGTTGACGGCTGCCATATCCTCGGCTTCCTCTGCGGTAAAGGTCAGGGTAGGCGTGGAGGAGTAGATGGCCTTGGAGGTATCATAGCCCAGCCAGGTGTCCTTGGCGGCAATGACATAGTCCTCATTGATGGGATTGTTCTTGTTGACAATCTGCAGGCCGGGACCCTCATCCAGGGAGTAGATGACCTGGTAGCTGACCAGATTCTCGTCCCGATCCAGCATGAAGGGCAGCAGCTGCTTGACACCGTTGACCACTTCGTAGCTCTCGCCCTCTTCAAAACCGAAGTTGACAGCGGAAGCACCGTCGGTGCTGTAGAACCAATCCAGGAACTGCAGGGCGCCTTCTACGTCCTTGCAGGCGGTGGTAATAACGATATTCTTCATGCTGGAGGTGCGCTGCTTGGCATACTCGTAGTTGATCTGCTTGGGAGCCTCTGCGCCTTCGGGATAGGTCATGGGCACGGCCTTCAGGTCCAGACCATAGTTGGTCTTCATGTTGGTCAGGTCACGATCCATACCGCCAAACAAAGCGGTGGCACCGGAGGTCTGCAGGGAGTCGTCAAACATCTGCATATTCATGTAGTCGGGGGTAACCAGATTCTTTTCCCACAGCTCCCGGAAATATGTAATGAAATCCCGGAGCTCATCGGAGGTGCCATCGTATACCAGCGTATCAGAGGCAAGATCCACCTTAAAGGCGTGGCCGCCGGAGGTGCCGAATGCGGTGCAGAAGAAGCCGCCGCGAATGTCGCCGCTGTTGCTGATGCCGGCGGGATACTGAACGCCGTTGGCCTTCATGGCCTCAAAGACTGCCATCCAGTCCTCGGTGGTGACGGGATCCTCCAGACCAGTGTCAGCCAAATAGTCTGCACGGACCAGAGGGCCTTCCCGGACGCCCTGGGGCTGGTCATAGATCATGGCGATGGAATAGAGCTTACCGGTATCGGTAGACAGATCCCGCAGGACGTTGGGGTCCTTCTGAAGGATATCATAGTAGTTGGGGGCATACTCGGGGATCAGCTCAGTGAGATCCACATAGACCTCGTCCTCGATGGCCTTGTCATAGCCGCCGTTATAGACAGAGGATGCGCCCATGGCGCCACAGTTGGACTCATAGATCAGGTCGGTCATATCGCCGGAGGCGATCATCAGATTGTACTGCTCATTGCAGACGGCCTCGCTGTTCTGAACAAAGTCCAGGGTGACACCCAGCTTCTCCTGAACGCGCTGCCAGAACAGAAGATCCTTCTTCAGGGGCTGTTCTGCGCCGCCCATGGCGCCCAGCTGGACCCAGAAGATGGAGAGCTCTAGTGGCTCAGAGAAGATGGGAAGTTCGTAGTCATATACACCAATGTGCTCAGAGTAGTATTCATTGGTGGGGGCTTCCACAGCGGGCTCCTGAGCGGAACCAGGCTCCTGAACGGAGCTAGGAACTTCTTCAGGGGCTTCGGATGCCTCGGGGACTTCATCCGCAGGCGTCTCCTCCACAGAAGCGGTCGACTCTTCCTTAGAGGTGGATGCCGAAGCAGAAGTGTCGCCGCCACAGCCGGCCAGCAGGCAAAGCAGCATGCTGAGAGCCAACAACATGGCGATCAATTTCTTTGACATGGTTCTTTCTCCTTTCTTCTGAATTGCTCCCTGCGTCATCAGCAGTTTACAATTCCTTAATAAATACAACATAATTGTATAAATGGAACCTCCATTTGTCTACTCGGAATAACGCATAATCTTTGCTGTCTATTTTTGGCTACATTATACAGATGGCAAAGAAAGGAACACTAGAAAATTGTCTGAAATGCGAAAAAAAGTCCCGGCAGGATCTGCCGGGACTTTCAACTATAATCTGAGCATTATTACTCTGAGAGACGCTTGAGAAAGCAGATAATCCTGCCGGCTTCCGCAAAGCCTACCTTTTTGTGAAATTGGTAGCTATCTGTATTTTGAAGCTCGCAGTCGCTGGCAAATTCGGAGCAACCTTTTTGAACTGCCCAATGCTCACAGGCACGGCAGAGCCGGGCGGCAATTCCCTGCCGGCGATATTCCGGCGCCACATAGATTCCCTCCAAGAAACCAACGGGGGAGGTTTTTGCACCTTCCACATAGTCGTGCCGCAAACCACATTGTGCCACAGCCAC
>CBCTLT010000234.1:0-3769 GCA_965147785.1 uncultured Oscillospiraceae bacterium | reverse complement strand
TAATTCCTCGGATTCCTCTGCGGTCATGGAGATGGCCACGGGGTAGACATAGGCTCCATCTCCCGCGCTCTCGGTCCAGATTTCCACGCTTTCCGCCTGCTTATCGTTGTAGTTGACGGCTGTTCTGGTATTGTCGTTGACAAAAGAGCCCACAAACAGTACATATCGGTTCATGCAGAGGTTAAACGCCAGTCCATCGGGATTGTTGGTCATGAGTTCGGTGAACTCCACGGTCCCATCCTCGTTTCGATTATAGCTGACTCCTTCCACACCGTAGTTGGCCAGATCGGAGCCCTCCTGAGTATACCAGTAGTCCAGCCACTTCAGCAGAATCTCAAAATTGGGATCGTCATCGGAAATGGAGGTGGCAATGGAGAATCCGTTGGTGGAGGTCATAGCTACAGTAGAGCCCTGATGGATCACGTCACCCTCCTGCTTCACCGGCCGGGCAGAGGCCACCAGTTCAAAGTTTTCATCCCCGGCCACTGCGTAAAACTGCTCGATAAACCCGGCAGGACAGGACACCATGGAGATGGTCCCGTTGGCCATGAGGCTGGGGTCGCAGGTGGTGGTGCTGGTGCCAGATACAAAGTCGGGATACAGCAGCCCATCCTGATACCACTGATTCATCAGCGTCACATATTCCAGATACCCCTCCTCCAGCGGGCAGAACTGCACCTGCCCGTCCACCTGCTGGAAATAGGTCTCACTGCCCAGATTAAAGGCAGTGATGCCAAAGCCGGCGGAAAAGGACTTGGTGATGTCATCCCCCAGATAGGACAGCCACAAGGTACCGCCATAGGCATCATACATAGCCTTGAGCACTTCCTCAAAATCCTCATAGGTCACCGGAGCCTCCATGCCCAGCTCCTCCAGCCAGTCCTGCCGCATGACCAGTCCGGATTCAATGACCTGCTTACTGTTGAGGCAGTAGGCAAGTCCCATCGCGCCATCGTCGGTGTAGGTTTCCTTGGCGTATTGCTCATTTCCGTCCACAATGCTGAAATAGTTGGGCATCAGGTCCTTATACTGGGCCAGATCATAGATGATCTCGGCGTCGATGGCAGTGTCGATGCCTTGGCCGTAGTAGCCCGCAAAACCGTTCCAAATATTCGGATAGTCTCCGGAGGCCACCAGCAGGGAAACCGCAGTGGCGGCGGAATCCTTGGATACATTGGTAAACTCCATATGGACGCCGGAAATCTCCTCCATGGTGGCATAGGACAGATTGTCCTGCATGCCTTCCATATAGTCCGACAGCAGCGGCACAAAATCATGCCACAGGGTGAAGCTGACTTCGTCCTCCGTCAGGGGCATGGAAATGGTCAGATCCGGCTGTGCCGTCTCCTCTGCGGCAGAAGCCGACTGGACGGCTTCCTCTCCGGTCGAATCCGCCTGCTCCGGATTCGGCTGGGCTGTCTCCTGAACCGCAGCTTCCGTGGTGGCGGAAGACGCTTCCTCCGGGATTGTAGATCCCGTCTCATCGCTGCATCCAGCCAACAATCCCAGCAGCAGACATGCCGCCACCAGAATGCTCCATTTATTTTTCATGACATATCCTCCTATTCCTTGGTATTACATATGGCATCCGCCACAACTTTGCCGCACATATGTCCGGACCCCAAGCTCCAGGTGAACCCTGCGCCAGGAGGCGCGTAGATTTCGGCCACAAATCCGGTGGCCACATCGCCAATGGCGTACAGTCCGGGAATCACAGATCCGTCAGGCTTCAAGGCCTGAAAATCTCCGTTGATCCGCACGCCGCCATAGGTACTGTCAGTGGATCGTCCACCCTTGAGCACATAGTAGGGCGGTGTGTCGATGGGCTTGAGGTGCCTGGGATCTTTGCCCAGATCCGTATCCTTCCCGGCCCGACACATGGCGTTGTATTGGCTGACACTTTGCAGCAGCGCTGCCTCCGGAATATCAAAGTATTTTGCCGCTTCTCGGAGATCATCTCCAATGAAGGTGTTTTTCCCGGCCTCTGCCTCCTGCCGCAATCCTTCCAGCAGGGTGACCGGCGCTTTGCTGGTTCCTGGTTGGGCCTGGGGCGGCAATTTGGCGTTCAGCTCCTGAACAATCTTATCATCCACAATGGTATAGGTGGTCTTTTTGGGTATGTTGTTCAGGGCGGCGTGAAAGCTCCAGATTTTGGCCTCGTCGATAAACCGTGCGCCATGCTGGGTCACGATCATGGAATCGGCGCTGTAGGTCAGCGCCTGGGTCCCGCCTGGCCCCAGATGGCTGGGCCCTTTGAGCAGGATCCCCATGGCTTTCCGGCAGTCTGCACCAAGCTTTTCCGCCATATGAATGCCATCCCCAACGCAGTGGGCGCTGCCAAAGGTAAAGTTGGTATCCTCCGCGTCAAACAGCTGCGGGAAAAACTCATGAAGAGAGGCCACAGTACCGGCCACACCGCCTGTGGCCAAAATTACCGTCTTTGCCCGGAAGCTCGTCTCCTGCCCCTGTTGTAACGCCACAACTCCGCAGACCCTGCCCCTTTCATCGGTACACAGTTCCATGGCTCTGGTCTCCGTCAGGATCTCGATGCCCCGTTTCTGGCACATGTCTTTCAGCTTCATAACCATGGCTGTTCCCATATAGGAATGGCTGGTGGGCGCCGCTTTTCGGTAGGGCTCCGCCAGTTCATCACTTTCGATGGTTGCCATGAAACAGCCGAAGGGCATCTGCTTGATCTCAAACTGCAGGCCCGTTCCGCTGAGCCAATCCAGTGCCGCACCGCTGTTGAAAATATACTTTCGCACCAGCTCTGGATTCACTGAAAACTGCAGCTGCTCCATGGCCTGTTCATAGTAGCTCTGGGGGTCCATGGAATACCCGGCCTTGGCCAGCGTCTCTCCACCGGTGGCAAACACACCTCCTGCCGCCCGGGAGTTGCCACCTACATAGGGTGCTTTTTCCAGAATTAGAATCTTTTCCACACCCTGCTCGCCAGCACGGAGTGCGGCAGTCATTCCGGCGACGCCGCTGCCAACAACAATCAAATCCCAATTTGACATGATGTTCCGCTCCTTTCACTCCGCAAAATTGTGAGGATTTTGCGGAAATTGATGCTTGTCATTTTAATTTTATCGGGTTATGATTTTCTTGTAAATGAACTAATTGTGATTGCAGGATGACAAATTCCGATTTCATGGAGGAAGTGCAGCCCAGATGCCCGAAACCATAGAAGAATTGAAAACCCGTATCCAGGCGTTGGAGGGCCAATTGTCGGAGCTGCAGCAGGAACGCCGGCGCTATCTGGCAGACCGGGCTGTGGTAGCCATCTTGTCAGATGGAGACAACAAAAAATTTACTCGTGAACGCTTCGCCAGTATTACCGGCGTAGACTTTCAGGGGAACCGATTCGTTCTCTGCGGCTTTACCGACACCTTCTCCGAACCGGGAACTATGGATGCCCTGCCTGTTTGGGAGTCCCTCAACAGCACCTTTTATTGCCGGCTGGCGGACTTGATCCGTCCTCAGTTCAAGAGTCAGCACGCCTGCGTCACAGCCAACTTCAACGGTTGCATCTACTGTCTGGTAAATTTGTCGGACCAGCTCCCTTCCACAGACTACCGTAAAGCGTTTACCGACATGTGCAGCAATGTCAACAAAGTCCTGGAGCAGGCCGAGGGCTTTCGTTTTCAAATATTCGTCAGCCCCATTGGTTACGGGCTCAGCCAGCTTCCCCAGCTACGAAAAAACATCGAAATGCTCCGGGATTACTGGAGTATTGTGGGTGCCTCCCTACCGGAAATTCTGTTTT
>CBCTLT010000233.1:0-3772 GCA_965147785.1 uncultured Oscillospiraceae bacterium | reverse complement strand
AGTACGCTGCCCACACCGGCAAAGATACCGTCGATGATGAGGGAATGGACCACGGGGTTGATGCCGTAGATGGAAAGCCCACGGTCACAGAGGTCGGTGAGATAGCCGATGCCCAGTTCCATCAAATCGGAAAGCCAGGAGCCGATGAGGCCGAAGGTGAGATAAAACACCAGGGCCATGATCCCGATAAAAGCGGGAATGGCGGTGAATTTGCCGGTGAGGATCTGATCCATCTTCCGGCTGCGAATCCGTTCCTTGCTCTCCTTGGGATGTACCACGGTTTCTTCGCACAGGGCGGTAATGAACTGAAACCGCATGTCAGCCAGAGCAGCCATTCGATCCAGTCCTCGTTCCTCTTCCATCTGACTGATGATGTGTTCCAGGGCCTCCACCTCATTCTGATCCAGATGGAGAGCCGCCAGGATCAGAGGATCACCCTCAATCAGCTTGGTGGCAGCAAAACGTACCGGAATCCCTTCTCGCTTGGCATGGTCCTCGATGAGATGGATTACCGCATGAATACACCGGTGGACCGCACCGCCGAAAGCGTTGGCGTCGCAAAAGTCCAGGCGTTCGGGTACTTCGCCGTAACGGGCCACATGACGGCAATGGTCGATCAGCTCGTCGATGCCCTCATTTTTTGCGGCGGAGATGGGGACCACGGGGATGCCCAGGGCTTGTTCCAGATCGTTGATCTGAATGGTACCACCGTTGACGCGGACCTCGTCCATCATATTCAGGGCCAGCACCATGGGGATGTTCAGTTCAATGAGCTGAATGGTCAGATAGAGATTGCGTTCAATATTGGTGGCGTCGAGAATGTTGATGATGCCGTCGGGGTGTTCCTTGAGCAGAAACTCCCGGGTGACAATTTCTTCGCTGGTATAAGGGGATAGAGAGTAGATTCCAGGCAGGTCGGTGACGGTGGCTTCGCTGTGGCCCCGAATGACGCCGTCCTTTCGATCTACAGTGACCCCGGGGAAATTGCCCACATGCTGATTGGAGCCTGTGAGCTGATTAAACAGGGTGGTTTTGCCGCAGTTCTGGTTTCCGGCTAGGGCAAAATGGAGTGGTTTCCCTGATGGGATCACTTCCCGAGATTTGCTGCCCCGGTAGGTCACCGACTCTCCCACGCCGGGATGGGGAACCACAGATCGGCGCGGTTGGGAACCGGGCTGCTCGTGGGCAGGATGAATGTCGGAAAGGGTGACCTTGGCAGCGTCCGCCTTTCGCAGGGTCAGCTCGTAGCCCCGCAGCCGCAGTTCCAGAGGATCGCCCAGGGGTGCGGCCTTAATCATGGTGACTTCAGTACCGGGGGTCAGCCCCATATCCAATATATGCTTCCGCAGGGAAGGTTCGTCGCAGTTCACGGCGGCGATGATGGCGTCGTTGCCTGGCTGCAGCCGGTCCAATGTCATAGGTATCAACTCCGTCCAGAGGATTCGTTTTCTAAACACAACTGTAGCATTTGCCGGTACATCCGTCAAGGAAAAATGCATACAAAAATCTATGTTGGAATGAGGTGGATTATGACATCATAGCAGCAAAATGTCCGGCCTCCTGAGGAGAAGCCGGACGAAATTTGACGCAATCAAAGAGCGTGGAGAAACGCCTCCACGGTTTCCGGCTGGGTGGCCCAGGAGGTCACCAGCCGGATGACACTGTGCTCCGCATCATGAGGGCCCCAGACCTCAAAGGCAAAATCCCGGGAGAGGGCTTCGATCTGGTCGTTGGGGAAGATGGGGAACAGCTGGTTGGTGGGGGAGGTTACCATCAGGGGAACGCCCCGTTCTATCAGACCGGTTTGCAGAATTTCTGCCTGCTGATTGGCATGGGCTGCGATCTGAAACCAGAGATCCTCCCGAAACAGCTCCAAAAACTGGACCCCCAGCAGACGGCCCTTGGCCAGCATCCCGCCGTGCTGCTTCATGCTGGAGCGAAAATGCTTTTTCAGACGGTCATTGACAATGACCAAGGCTTCTCCAAAGAGAGCCCCGTTTTTCGTGCCGCCAATGTAAAAGGCGTCGGTGAGCCGGGGCAGATCCTCGGGACGGAGGTCGTTTTCCCGACTGGTCAGGGCGGTGCCAAGCCGGGCGCCGTCCAGATAGAGGTAGAGACCATGGGCCTGGCAGCAATCGTGGAGGGCCTCCAGTTCCTGCCGGGAGTAGATGGTGCCGATCTCCGTGGCGTTGGAGATGTAGACCAGACCGGGGGTGGCGGTGTGCTCATCCGGATTGTCTACAAAAGCCTGTTCTATGATGGAGGGGGTTACCTTTCCGTCGGGGGAGGGGTAGGTAAGCACCTCGTGGCCGGTGGCCTCCACGGAGGAGGATTCATGGGTGGCGATATGGCCGGTAGATACCGTCAGAGCTGCCTCAAAGCTGCGGAGGGCATGGTCGATGAAGGTGAGATTTGCCTGGGTGCCGCCTACCAGAAAATGCACGTCGGCGTCGGGACAGCCAAAGACTGCCTGGATGCGGGAAGCAGCTTCTGTGCAATAGTCGTCCATGCCGTATCCGGTGGTGGCCTCCAGATTGGTTTTGGCGAGGGCCTCCAGCAGCTGGGGATGGCAGCCCTCGGAGTAGTCGTTTTTCAGATAGTACATGGTGTCACCTGATTTCTATGTAGTATCGTTAGTATACGACGGTATGAGACAAAGGTCAAGGAAGAACTGGGGAGACAACGCTGGATTGGGAATTGACATCTTTCTGCCGTGTGGGAGAATAACATCCGGGAGGTGTCAGTATGACAGCTTTTGAGAGATTTATGAAGTATATCGCGGTGGAAACCACGTCCAGTGAGGAGACCGGCGTCCGGCCTTCCACGCCTGGACAGCGGACACTGACGGAGCAGCTGGCCGAGGAAATGCGAGATCTGGGGCTAGTGGATGTGTATGTTTCCCACCAGGATGGGGCGGCCTTTGGTACCATTCCGGCCAACACTCCGGAGCAGCGGCCTGCCATAGGATTTTTGGCCCATGTGGACACGTCGGACGCTGCATCCGGCAGGAATGTGAAGGCACGGATCGTGACAAACTATGACGGCGGAACCATTCATCTCAGCGATACGGTCTCCATGTCTCCGGAGACAGGCTTTGCCTGCCTGCGGGAGGTGGTGGGGGAGGACCTGATCGTCACTGATGGGACCACCTTGCTGGGCGCCGATGACAAGGCCGGCGTGGCGGAGATCATGACTATGGCAGAGATGCTGCTGCATTCGGATCGGCCCCACGGTGTGGTAAAGGTGGCCTTTACCACCGACGAGGAGATCGGTGCAGGTCCGGACCTGTTTGATGTGGAACGGTTTGGCTGCGATTTTGCCTATACGGTGGACGGCGGTCCCCTGGGAGAACTGGAGTATGAGAATTTTAATGCAGCCTCGGCCACGGTGACGGTGGCGGGTGTGGGGGTCCATCCCGGCGGCGCCAAGGACACCATGAAAAATGCCTGCACCATCGCTATGGAGTTTCAGGGAATGCTGCCAGCGGCCCAGGCACCGGAATATACCACGGATTATGAGGGCTTTTATCATCTGCTGGCCTTGGAGGGGCAGGTGACGGAGGCCAAGCTTAGCTATATCCTTCGGGACCATGACCTGGAAAAACTGCGGCAAAAGGAACATGTGATGGAACAGGCGGCTGCGTTTCTCAATGAGAAGTACGGGGCTGGGACGGTGAACCTCTCCCTGCAGGAGACCTACTACAATATGCGGGAGAAGATCGAGCCTCACATGCATCTCATCGAAACGGCCAAGGCGGCCTTTGCGTCCCAGG
>CBCTLT010000232.1:0-3774 GCA_965147785.1 uncultured Oscillospiraceae bacterium | reverse complement strand
CCTGCAATGCCGGGAAGGCTCAGGTTCAGCTTGGCGATGGAAGCCACAACCATACACAGGGCGGTATAGAACAGCAGGGAAACGCTGGCAATCACGCCGGGCAGCCGATAGAAGATGATCATAAACAGGATCACCAGGCACACACCGATGGCACCAGCCATCAGAGATGTGGAAAGGCTCCGCTCACCAAGGGATGCGCCTACACTCTCCATTTTTACATTCTCCAGCGTAAAGGGCAGCTGGCCTGCGGAAATAATATCCGCCAGATAGGTCGCATAATCCGAGGTGGTATCAGATCCCAGTGTGATAATCGCGGTGTCCGAGTCAATACCAGTGGAGGCAAACTCCGAACTTACCTGGGGCTGAGAGATCATGGTGTCATCCAAATAGATAGCCACATAGTTCTCTCCAGAGGCCATATTGGCCGCATATTTGGTCATCTCCGTAAACTGTGCCTGACCCTCTTCGGTGAATTCCAGGACTACATGCCACTGCTGGGTTCCGGTTTCGTCGATGGCGCTGTACTCTGCCTTGGCAGATTTGATGCCGCTGCCGGTGAGCACCATACCGGTGCCGCTTTCTTCGTCATAATCCGATGTACGGAATTCCACGATGGCGGTGGTACCGATCTGAGATGCGGCCTCCTCCGGGTTGTCCACCGCGGGGATATCCACGACAATCTGGTTGTCGCCCTGCTTGAGTACTGTCGCTTCTGAATAGCCCAAGCTATCAAGACGCTGGCGAAGCATGGTCACAGCGGAGTTCATGCCATCGGATACCTCAGTATCTGCAGTACCGTCGGGAATCACAGCCTCATAGGTGATCTCCGATCCGCCTACCAGATCCAAACCCAGGGTTACGCCGTCCTCTAGGCTCGGGATCTCGCAGAATCCCAGGTCCAGACCAAACGCCGCCGTGCAAGCCATTAGCGCGATAAGCGCAATGACAATCACATAGGTGATGATACTCTTTTTCATCTTTTGTCCGTGCCTCCTATACTTCTGGCCGCAAAACGGCCTTTGCACATGTAGGAATCATTATATCCATTGTTGCATACAATGTCAAATCAAAATGGTCTTTTTTGTCACCAAGAGGCAAATTCAGACCTTCAGATCCACCTCAGACCCATCAATCAGCCCCTGGTTCCGTTCCAGCACAGGCTGAACACAACTGGTGAGGAATTCCTCTACCTGCTCCGGGCAGCGGCCGATATATCGTTCCGGTTCCAAATGCGCGCTGAGTTCTTCCTTCGTCATGCCAAACATAGGATCCGCTGCAATCAGGTCCATCAGGTTGTTGGGCAGTCCCAGATCCTTGACATTTCTGCCGGCTTCCAGGGAATGGACCCGGATCCGCTCATGGAGATCCTGCCGGTTACCACCCCGTTTTACAGCATCCATCATGATATTTTCTGTGGCCATAAACGGAAGTTCCTCCAGAATATGCTTCCGAATAACCTTGCTGTGTACCACCAGACCGGAGGCCACATTCTGATAAATCCCCAAAATCGCATCGGTAGCCAGGAATGCCTCGGGCACTGACAGGCGCTTGTTGGCAGAATCATCCAGAGTCCGCTCAAACCATTGGGTGGCGGCGGTGATTTGTGGATTCATTACATCGGCCATCACATAGCGGGCCAGGGCGCAAATCCGCTCACAGCGCATGGGATTACGCTTGTAGGGCATAGCGGAGGAACCGATCTGATTTTTCTCAAAGGGCTCCTCAATTTCCTTCATATGGGCCAACAGGCGCATATCATTGGCAAACTTGCTGGCGGATTGGGCAATGGCTGCCAGGGTTGAAATTACACCAGAATCCATTTTTCTTGAATAGGTTTGGCCAGACACCGGCACCACACCATCAAAGCCCATTTCCTCTGCAATCATCTGCTCCAGCGCTTTGACTTTTTCATGATCCCCGTCAAAAAGTTCCAGGAAGCTGGCCTGGGTACCGGTGGTGCCCTTGCTGCCCAGCAGCTTCAGGGTTCCCATGCGGAAGTCCAGCTCCTCCAGGTCCATCAAAAGCTCATTGATCCACAAGGTAGCACGTTTCCCCACGGTGGTAAGCTGGGCGGGCTGATAGTGGGTAAAGCCCAGAGTCGGCTCAGCTTTGTGTTCAGCAGCGAACTCGGAAAGCACCCGGATCACATTGACCAGCCGCTTTTTGATCAGCATCATACCTTCTCGCATGAGGATCACATCGGTATTGTCCCCTACATAGCAGCTAGTAGCACCCAAATGGATAATGGGCATGGCCTTGGGGCACTGGATGCCGTAGGCGTGTACATGAGCCATAACATCGTGGCGAAGCCGCTTTTCCTCTTCCCGGGCCACATCATAGTTGATTTCGTCCTTGTGGGCCTCCATCTCGTCGATCTGCTCCTGGGTCACAGGAAGTCCCAGCTTCATCTCCGCTCTGGCCAAAGCGATCCACAGTCTGCGCCATGTGGTAAATTTCTTGTCCTGCGAAAATAGGTAAAGCATCTCCTCGCTGGCATACCGGCTGGACAGAGGGCTTTCATAAACAGCAGTACTAATAACAATCAATCCTTTCAACGCGCCCCGGGGCGAGCGTTTGTTCTTGTTCCTCTTTCATAAGGCCAAAGGGCAAGGGCGTCGCCCTTGCCATCTGCCGCACAAAAATGCACGGACAAAAGTCCGTGCATATTATAGCGGATTTCTTTCGGTTTTTCCAGTCCTAGAACACAAAAATCTGCACTTTTTCTTGAAAATCAAGGATCTAGCAGCTTAAGGAACTTCTCCAGCCGATCCATGCCAGCCTGAATATTCTCCATAGAGGTGGCATAACTCCAGCGGACATACTCCGGCGCGTCAAACCCAGACCCCGGAACCACAGCCACCAGACCTTTTTCCAGCAACAACTCGGCGAACTTATCGCTGGTGTCAATGACAACGCCATCAATGCTGCGGCCTAGGATCTTGCTGATGTTCATCATGATGTAAAACGCACCCTCGGGCATCAAACAACTGACTCCTTCGATGCTGTTGACCCGCTCTACCATGTAGTTCCGGCGGGTCTCAAAGGCCTGCCGCATTTCCTCCACCGTATTCTGCGGACCGGTAAGGGCTTCCACTGCGGCCCACTGGGACAAGGTGGACGGCGCTGCAGTGGAGTGGCTGACGTAGTTCCCCATGATCGTGGTAATATTTGCAGGCGCCAGAGAATAACCGATTCTCCAGCCGGTCATGGCATAAGACTTGGAAACACCGTTAATTACAATGGTGCGTTCCTTGACGTCCTCTCCCAAGGCAGCCACAGAGACGAACTCCCGACCGTCATATACCAGCTTATAGTAGATCTCGTCAGCAATGATGTAGATATCCCTGGCAATGCATACATCCGCCAGCGCCCGCAGTTCTGCTTGGGAATACATCATCCCAGTAGGATTAGAGGGACTGTTGAAAATGATGCACTTGGTTTTATCCGTAATAGCCTCATCCAGTTCCTCCGGCGTCAGTTTAAACTCATCGCTCTCCCTGGTCTTGGCAATGACAGGGACGCCGCCGCACATAGCAACGATCTCACTGTAGCTGACCCAGTAGGGCGCGGGAATAACCACCTCATCGCCCGGATCTATCAGCGCACGGACCGCCAGGTAAACATTGTGTTTCGCACCGGAGGCAATGAGGACATTTTCCGGCTTATAATCTAGGCCGCAATCTTCCTTCATCCGATAGCAAACCGCTTGCTTGAGCTCCATGATGCCGGAGGATGCGGTATACTTAGTCTTATTCTCCCGCAGGGCGCGAATAC
>CBCTLT010000231.1:0-3785 GCA_965147785.1 uncultured Oscillospiraceae bacterium | reverse complement strand
ACGGCATCATGTACCGGACCTTCCGGCAGGAGGAACTGGAGGAGCTGGCCAAATACGCCACGGTCCCCGTCATCAACGGCATGACGGACTTTGCCCACCCCTGCCAGGTGCTGGGGGATCTGATGACCATTCGGGAAAAGAATCCCCTGTTGGACGGCCTGAAGCTCTGTTTTGTGGGAGACGGCAACAACATGTGCTCCAGTCTCATTGTTGGCTGTCTGAAAGTCGGTATGGACGTGGCGGTAGCCTGCCCGGCGGGATATGAACCGCCCCAGGTAATTCTGGATTTTGCCGCCGACTATGGTTCCCACTTTTCCCTGGTCCAAGATCCCAAAGAGGCCGTCCGAGACGCTAATGTGGTGTATACCGACGTCTGGACCTCCATGGGCATGGAGGCAGAGCGAAGCGTCCGGGAACAGGTATTCTCCGGCACCTACCAGGTGAACTCGGACCTCTTGAAATTAGCGGCTCCTGATGCCATGGTCCTGCATTGTTTGCCTGCCCGCCGCGGGGAGGAAATCACCGCAGAAGTCTTTGAAGCCCATGCATCCGAGATCTTTGAAGGCGCAGAAAACCGGCTTCACGCCCAAAAAGCTGTACTGACGCTTCTAATGAGCCAGTGAATATATAAATGAATATCTGTATATTTATTGAATTTCCAAATCTGGCCTGATATAATACGATACTGTAAATGTACTTGAAGGGATGATTTATCATGAAAAAGTTACTGGCACTGATGCTGGCTGCAGCCATGTGCTTCGGCCTTCTGGCCGCCTGCGGCGACAGCACATCTTCTGCTGAAAGTTCCACCGCTGCTTCCACCACGGAAGAAACGCAGGCTCCTGCTGAGTCCACCGCTCCCGCTGAAGAAGCTCAGGCTTCTGCTGCAGAGACTTCCACTGCCGAGGGCACGACCGCTTCTTTCACCACCGTCACCGAGGGCGAGCTCCATATGGCGACCAACGCCTCCTTCCCTCCCTACGAAATGGTTGCTGACGATGGCTCTTTTGAGGGCATCGACGTTGAAATCGCCACTGCCATTGCGGAAAAGCTGGGCCTGACCCTGGTGGTAGACGATATGGACTTTGGTTCTGTCATCACCTCTGTGCAGACCGGCAAATCCGACATTGCCATGGCCGGCCTCACCGTCAATGAGGAAAGAAAAGAGAACGTGGACTTCACCGACAGCTACGCCACCGGCGTTCAGGTCATCATTGTTCCCGAGGATTCCGACATCCAGTCCGTAGATGATCTGGAGGGCAAGATGATCGGCTGCCAGGAATCCACCACCGGCTATATCTACTGCTCTGACACCCCCGAAAACGGCGGCTACGGTGAAGAGAACGTCACCGCTTTCCCCAACGGCGCCAACGCTGTGCAGGCGCTGCTTAGCGGCAAGGTGGACTGCGTGGTCATTGACAGCCAGCCTGCCCAGGAGTATGTAAAGCAGAACGAGGGCCTGAAGATTCTGGACACCGAGTTTGTGACTGAGGAATATGCCATCGGCGTCAGCAAGGAGAACCCCGAGCTGCGGGATGCAGTCAACAATGCACTGAAAGAACTTATTGACGACGGCACGGTTCAGTCCATCATCGACAAATACATCACTGCGGACTAATCTGAAGTTCATATGCAACGGGGCGGGAAACCGCCCCATTGTGTGATTTTGCGGCAGTTTTTCCGCATCAGACGTTTGCCATAGGCAATCCAAAACCTAAGAAAGGAGCGAGAAAATGGAGGAATTTTTCTCTAACCTGAAGGACGATTTTATACAAAGCTTTATTGAGGGGGACCGGTGGCTCCTGTACCTCAAGGGCGTAGGCGTCACGCTGCAGGTAGCTGCCATGGCCCTGGTTCTGGGCATCATATTGGGCGTGCTGGTGGCCGTGGTGCGAACCACCCACGATCAGCAGCGTCCCGGCAGAAAGAACCCTGTACTGGGTGTGCTCAACGCTATCTGTCAGGTCTACACCACCGTGATTCGGGGCACTCCTATCATGGTGCAGCTGCTCATTATGTACTTCGTCATCTTTGCCAGCACCCGGAATCAGATTGGGGTAGCCATGCTGACCTTTGGCATCAATTCCGGCGCCTACGTGTCGGAGATCATTCGCGGCGGCATTATGTCTGTGGACAAGGGACAGATGGAGGCCGGTCGATCCCTGGGCCTGCCCTATGTCCAGACCATGCGTTCCATCATCATTCCCCAAGCTGTGAAAAACATTTTGCCGGCCCTGGGCAACGAACTCATTACTCTGCTGAAGGATACCTCCATCGTCACCGTCATCGGCCTCCGGGATCTGACCAAGGCGGCCCAGCTGATTCAGGGAAAGACCTATCAGGCCTTTATGCCCTTTGTCGGCATTGCGATTATCTATCTGGCGCTGGTGATGATTTTGTCTGCGCTGATGGGCTTGATCGAAAGGAGGATGCGGGCCAGTGATTGACGTTAAGGATCTACATAAACAGTTTAATGACAACGAAGTGCTCTGCGGCATCACCGAGCACATTGACAAGGGGGAAAAGGTGGTCATCATCGGCCCTTCCGGCTCCGGTAAGTCCACATTTCTCCGGTGCCTGAATATGCTGGAGATCCCCACCTCCGGGGAGATCTTGTTTGACGGCGTCTCCATGACCGATCCAAAAACCGATATCAATAAGATGCGGCAGAAGATGGGCATGGTGTTCCAGCACTTCAACCTTTTCAGCAACCTCAACATTCTGGACAATATGACCTTAGCGCCGGTTCGCCTAAAACTGAAAACTAAGGCCCAGGCCCAGGAGGAAGCCATGGCCCTGCTTCGTCGCGTAGGTCTGGAGGATAAGGCTTCGTCCTATCCCTCTCAGCTCTCTGGTGGTCAGAAGCAGCGTATCGCCATTGTTCGGGCCCTGGCCATGCATCCGGAGGTCATGCTGTTTGACGAACCCACCTCTGCTCTGGATCCTGAAATGGTGGGTGAGGTGCTGGAGGTTATGAAACAGCTGGCGGAGGAAGGTATGACCATGGTGGTAGTTACCCACGAAATGGGCTTCGCACGGGAGGTGGCCAACCGGGTTTTGTTTATGGATGGCGGAATTGTCCAAGAATCCGGTACGCCGGAGGAGATTTTCGGCAATCCTCAAAACCCCAGAACCCAGTCCTTTCTGTCCAAAGTTCTGTAAAACACATCAAATTAAAATTGCAAGGTCCCTGCCGCATTTAACCTGCGGCAGGGACCTTGTGCTTTCTTATTTTAAAAACATTCGGATCATTTTTTCCTTCCATGAGGAATAGGGCTGATAGCGGAAGGGTAGATCCAGCCAGTTGGCCTTATCCACAGTACTCTTTTCATGGGTGAAGGTGTCAAAGCCCCGCTTGCCGTGATAGCTTCCCATACCGCTCATTCCCACACCGCCGAAGCCCATGGAGGGGTCCGCCAAATGAATGATGGTATCGTTGATACAGCCGCCTCCGTAACTGAGCTCTGTCTGGACCCTGCGGACCGCAGCCCGGTCCCGAGAGAAGAAATACAGGGCCAGGGGCTTTGGACGGCTGCGAACAAAGGCAATGGCATCGTCCAGGGTCT
Organism: uncultured Oscillospiraceae bacterium; assembly: GCA_965147785.1. Classification (GTDB taxonomy): domain Bacteria; phylum Bacillota; class Clostridia; order Oscillospirales; family Oscillospiraceae; genus HGM13006. Next base: position 219 of record CBCTLT010000231.1, on the reverse strand, counting down.
TGTAGGGCAGCACCGGCAGGATGGGCCCAAACAGTTCCTCACTCATGGCCGGTCCCTCCGGAGATACAGGACCCACTATGGCCGGCGCAATCTGCAATGTTTCCCCTTTTGTGGCTCCGCCAAACAGCAGCGTTTCTCCCGACAGGATCCCAGTCAGTCTGCGATAGTGCTTTTCATTGATGATCTTTCCATAGTTGGAGTTCTCCAACGGATTCTCTC
>CBCTLT010000230.1:0-3788 GCA_965147785.1 uncultured Oscillospiraceae bacterium | reverse complement strand
ATTTATAATAATGTCTACTGAATAAACCGCAAAGCGGTTTATTCGCGCGGCAAGGGCCGCGCAATTCCGCAAAAACAGCTAATTTTGGCTGTTTTGCGAAATCCAGACATTGTTACAATGCGTATTTTCGCTGGAACGCTGGGGCGCTCCAGCGGAAGGTGCAAGGATTTTGGGCGGTTTTACCCGAAATCCTTGCACTGAACAAAGCCAATTGGCCTTGAAAGCCTTGGTTTTCAAGGCTTTCGGCTTTGTTCAGTACGCATTATAATAAATGATGCAGTGACGTGCTCGAAGGATGAAAAATACCGCCTCCTTATGGAGACGGTATTTTTGTATGTCGTCAGCCCTGGGGCGGCGGAGGCGGCATTTCCATCTTCTCAGCGCCGAACTGCCAGTCATACCAACGCTTCAGCAACAGGTAAGAGAATCTGGTGCCCAAGAACAGGAAGGCTTCCGCCTTTTCCTCGGTGGGCATATCCGGACCGTAAGCCGCTTTCAGCATCCGAGCGGTCAGATTCAGTACAGGTGCAACTGTGGGCCAGAAGGTGGCGATATCTTTGCAGTCCGGCTGTCCCATAAACATGTAGTCATAGAACCCTGTCAGCACATGCTTCGGAATGACATCCGTGAACAGCGGAATCAACAGGTCGCCGCGCTGTTCCTGGGAAAGACCGGGTGCAAAGGCCTGCTCCAACACAGGGAATACCTTTGCCTGCAGGGCCTCCACGCTGGGCTCCATAAAGCTCTGATAGGGCTTTGGAGCGCCCTCGGGCCAAAGCCAATTGGTGAAATTGGCCAACATCATATGGGGGTAAACCGTCATAATGCCCTGGCAGTATTTGTGCTGCTCCTCGGCAGTTTTGTACATGGTTCCCTCAATATAGCCACGAACATCGGGACCAGACATGAGAATGTGTCCCCACATATCGCTCATAACAAATTCTTTGATGGATTTCATTTTGTTCCCCCTTCATTTATCCGTGCATACGCAACGGTAAACCGATCAATACTCCCAGGTGGTCTCCAGAGATTCAAAGGGTTCAGGCAGCTTAGGTGTTTCCGTGGGAATACGGATGGGCTTGTAGTCGGTATACCGACCGGGCTCATCTTTCTCCACGTTGACGGCACCGCCCATAGCAGGAGACTTACCACGCTTGCCGTCGGGATCGTCAGGATCGTGGGCTTCCTCCTCGGGAGGCGGACCCATGGGCTTTCTGGGTTCGGTCCAGCAGCTGGTATCGGCACCGGCAGTCATATCCATGCAAATCAGCAGTCGCAGGAAGCGCCACTCGCCGTCCTCATAGATAAAGTCGCCGCCGTATTTTTCCCACATCCAGGTGACCTGGGCGGTACCCTTGACATAGTCGTGCCGTAAGGCGAAGCCCGGCGTATACCAGACGCCCTTGGCGCTCATGCCGTCGGCGGATACTTCAATAATAGGAGAAGCCAGGGTGTGGACCGGCATCTCTGCCAGAGCACGACCGTCCAGATCCTTGATTTCGGCTTCCATTTCGGGATGGGCCTTGATAATTTTGCCCTTGAGCCATTCGGCGTCGGTATATTTGTTGTCGCCTGCATACATGGGCATCAGCTTGTGCATACCCTTCCAGCGACCAAAGTTCTGGCTCCAGATGACCTCGGGGCCACGGGTTTTGGACCAGCAGTTGAGCAGTTCCTCCCGGTTCTGGTCAGCAGCATGATAATAGGCGTGCAGGCTCATCAGGTTTTCAATGGCGCCCACGGCTTCAATTCTGTGGGCTCTCAGCTCCAGTTCTGTCATGACTTATTCCCCCTCCTTCATAAACGGCTCGGGGCCGTAGCTGATCTCCGGCGTCCAGGTCTCATACGGCACAGGGAAATGGGGATAGCTGCTCCAGCCATATTTGGACGTATAGAAATTGGGAATGCGCAGGACGCCCCGTTCGGGCTTCCGTTCGCCCATGGGCGGCATCTCACGCTCTACATATTCGGTGCCGGCCTCAAAGCTGAAGTCGGTTCCAACAAAGAAGTGCCAAATCTTCCACTCGCCATCTTCCTTGATGAAGTCGATGGCATAGCGCTCGTACATCCACTCGCCCTTCAGCGGAGCGTCGTCGGGAGCACCGGGACCACGGCCGGTGCCGTAGCCAGGGGTATACCACATGGCCTGGGCGGTCTTGCCGTCTCCAGCAATCTCGATCAGGGGCGTGGTCAGGGTATGCATGAAGGCCTCACCGGGTTTGCAGACCTTGCCGATATGGGGCTTGACATAGAAATCCCAAACCACATCCCGGCCAATCTGGAAACCGCCCATGTTGCCCCAGCTCACGTTGGGGGCGTTGTGGGCCCAAAGGGTCTCCATTTCGATGTCATGGCGGGAAGCCGCATGATAGAAGGCGTGCCGGGCCATGACGTTTTTGATCTGAATCATATCATACGCACGCTGGATCTTTTCCTCCGGCGTGTATTCTCTGATGTTTTTTGCCATGTTACTGCACCTCCTCAATAGCTGAACGTGTTGGCAAAGGTGTCATAGGGCTCCGGCAGAGGCGGTTCCACCAGGGAGACGAAATTCTCGTCGTAACCGTGATAGAACTCCTTCTTTACGGTAGGCTCCGGAATGGGCGCACCTTCATGGGCGTACATCTTATCCCGGCCCCAGTTGCCGCCCACAGGGCAGGCAATGTCCGTAAACATCATCATGTGCCAGATCTTCCACTGACCGTCTTCCTTAACAAAGTCCACCGCGCAGCGGCCAAAGTTCCAGGCGGCCTTGGGGCCCTTGGAATAGACCTCGGTGGTGGCGACATAGACGTACCAGATGCCCTTGGCGGTCTGACCGTCGAAGGCCACCTCAATCAGAGGTGTGGTGAAGTTCAGAACGGTGTTGGAGCCCACGGCCCAAATCTCCTCGTCGGACTTGCCACCCAGCTCTTCGGGATGCAGCTTCCGCATGACCTCGTTGGCCCACTTGGTTTGGGCCTCGTTATAGTCTACGAAAAAGCCCTTGACGGCCTCATAGCCCTCATATTTCCCGTCATTCAGCGTCAGCGTGGGGTTGTTTTTGCTCCAGCTTTCAAACTGACGTGCGTGCTGCTTGTAGCAGGTCAGGAAGGTGAAAGCACCCATGAGGTTCGCAATGGCGGTGGTGTCTTCCACCACGTCGGCCATATGCAGCACCGTCAAAGGGGGATGTTTATATGACATATCGGTTCCTCCTGTTCTTATATTAAGAATTCTATTTTTAGTTTAGCGGGAATTGCTCGTAACTGCAAGTATCACAATCTGATTTTTCCTTTCACTTTTAGCACTTTGTGGCAAAGAAAAAAAGCTGGAAGCTGCTGAATTTGCAAGGGTTTTTATGTACAAAAGAGAAACAGAGCCTATGGCAAAGGAACCCCAAACATGGTAGAATGGTGGCATACCGTAGGGAGGTGGAACGAAACATGAAGCTTTTGACAGAGGAAAGCATTTTGTTTTTCCTGAAGCGACCAGAGGCGTTGCCGCTGTGGGAGGAGAGTCTGGCCCCATGGCTGGAACGGCAGTTCCCGGAGACGGTAATGAAGGTGCAGAAAACGCAAATCACGCTGAAGGGTCGCATTGGCTTTTTGGCTATATCCATTCCTCCGGGAAAACTGGCTGCAGGGGATCGGTCCGCTATTTTGCTGACCTTTGGGCTGGATCATGCCATTGAATGGCACAGGATTGCCATGGCGGTTCCCATTTCTCCTAACAGGATTACCTATCATACGGTAATCCGGATTTATGCTTTCCGGCAGAAATAAAAAGGGCGACAGTACGACAACCTT
>CBCTLT010000229.1:0-3803 GCA_965147785.1 uncultured Oscillospiraceae bacterium | reverse complement strand
TAAACAACCAGTAGAAAAGTCATAGGAGAAAAGCCATGGGATCGAATCTGACGGTGCTGTTACGGCAGAACCGGTGTCGGTATTCTCTGGAGCTGTGGAGACATAGACCCAGCCAATCAGGGTATCGTCAGATGCCCAATAATAGCCCGAAGTGCCGGACTTTGCGCCAAAGCCTTCCGGATCCGCCTCTGAATAAAAGGGAGAAAACAGAGAATCGATGTTCACCATTTCTCCGGTGACAAGGTCGCAGACATACATCTCTGAACCGCTTACATAGCTGCTACCGTCAAAGGTTTCACCGACCGTGAGAACATGGACGATGGCGCGGGTCTGGTTGTCGTTAAAGCTAACCGAGGTGACAGTGCCGTAGTCGAAGAGGTCCGGCACGTTTGCCAGGGGGTCCGAAACCTCACCAGTGACAATGTTGTAGAAAAACGGATAGTGGCAGTTGTCCACTTTTGCCTGGTTGGTCCGGCTGATGGTCAATTGTACAGTGTCCGCGCTGCCTGGCACCGGAGTTGCGACGGCCACTTTTGGCGTAATCCAAGTTCCATCCGTAAGATCGGCAGGTTCACCGTACCGCTCTTCATATTCTGTCCAGGTGACTTGCTCTCCATCGATCACGGTATATGCAGTGGTAGAGGTGTTGTTGTGGAACACTAGTTCTCCGTCAATGATGGTGTAATCTATGCTGACTTCCCAGGTGCCATAAAGCTCCACTGTGGTGTTGAGCGTTTGAAGCTCCACGGGTTCTGGACCCTCGTCGGTCATGGTGTAGTAGACCTCGTCCAGATAAATTAAATTGCCGTAGCAGCTGCCGTAGTCGCTATATTCTATGGTTGTGTCAAAGACACGGGAATAAGATTCTTTTGAAAAAGTGTCCTCCACGCTACTGGGATCCAGGATAAGGCTGGGCGATTCCAAGGTGGAATCGGGGAAATCTTCCATGCCAAAGGGGCTCTGTACCGGCGTTTCTTCAAATGCGGTTCTGCCTCGGGCGCTCTGTTGCAGACTGAAAAACAGCGCAAAAATACCGGCAGCAGCCAACAGCAGTAGTGCAGCAGCGAACAGCAGAGCTTTTCGATGCTTTTTTCCATTCAGCTGTTGGGGAGAGGAAGGGGACGAACCTCTGGTAGAAACCGCTGTAGGGATATGAATAGGGCCATCATAATAGTCCATCAGATCCATGATGCGTATTTTCATAATGACTCCCCCTTCAACAGTATTTTTTTCAATATTTTACGCCCCCGTGTCAACCGGGAAAGAACCGTATTGAGTGGCAGGTCCATTTGCAAGGAAATTTCTTTGGCGGTTTGCATGAAAAAGTAATGCCGCATGAAGATCTCACGGTCTTTGGGACGCATTTTTTGAATGGCCCGGCGGAGCTGTTGACCCAATTCCTTTTGCACAGCCGCGTCCTCCAGGGAGCTTCGCGGGTCCGGGATTTCAATGGTATCCAAAGCCATGAGCAGATCCTTCCGTCCCCGCAGCCAGGATTTTGCTTTGTTCCGGGCCGTGGTACCGAGATAGGATTTGAGTTTTCCTGTATAGATGGAGTCTGCGTGGGTCCAGACCGAATAAAAGGTATCCTGCAAAAGTTCTTCTATATCCTCCGACCCACCGGTGGTGCCGACGATGGCTGCGATAATGGAATAGACGTATCGATGATACTTGTTCATCATTTGTTCCAGTGCGTCCTGCTGCCCGGTTTTTAAAATGCGCAATAGCTGGTCGTCTGTCATGGTCTCACTTCCTCATTGTAATATCTCGTCTTTCAATATGAATAACTCCAATTATGGCATAAATATTGCAGAAATAAAAGGAAATTCCAAATTGTTGAGCGTAGAAGGCCGCTGTAGGAAAGTCTTGGTCACCTTATTGAGGGGAGGCTGGACTTGTAGGCGTTTCAGGAAGTTTTATTGCCCTTTCATAAAATAGCTTGCAAAATAATTTTACAAAATATATAATTATTATGGCGACAAGAATTGTAGCCCGTGGGCAAAATTTGGCGATGTAAATGCCGTATGGTGACAAAAACGGATTTGGAGAAGCCGGTTTTTTGCCGTTTTGCTTTGCTGAATTGTTCCCGCAAGGGGCGAAGCCCCCAATACCAGACTAGAATGGAGCGATCATACATGAAACATAAGCTCAAATCCTTGATGGCATTGCTGCTTAGTGCGGCCATGGTGCTGTCTCTGGCTGCCTGCGGCGCTGATGAAACAGGAAGCAGCGTTTCCGATGCAGAGGGAAGCACCGTAGCCTCCGGCAATGCAGAGCAAACATTGAACATTCTTCTGAGCGGTACCGTTAATACGCTGGATGCCAACGGTTCCAGCTGGACCGGTGAGTATCAGATCGTCACCCAGACGCAGGCCAGCCTGCTCCGTATTATTACGGATGAAGAAGGCAAAGACACCTATGTAGAGGATGGATGTGAGTCCTATGAGATCTCCGAAGATGGCCTGGTGTATACCTTCCATCTGCGGGAAAATTATTGGAGCGACGGCGAAAAGGTGGTTGCACAGCAGTATGTTGACAGCGCCCTTCGCAACCTCGATCCGGAAAATGGCTTCTCCACTACGGAATTTCTTCCGATTAAGAATGCACAGGCATACTATGACGGCGAATGTGATGCTTCGGAGCTGGGTGTAAAAGCCGTAGATGAAAATACGGTGGAATACACCCTGGAGGCGCCCAACTCTGAGTTCCTCTATTACATTGCCTATCGTGCTGGCTATCCCTGCCGTCAGGATGTGATCGACAAGGCAACCTCCAGCTACGGGACTGACGTCAATGAAATGGTATTCTGCGGTCCCTTTAAGGTTGTGGAATGGGTCAAAGAAAACAGCGTTAAGCTGGAGAAGAACGACAAGTATTGGGATGCCGCCAATGTGTCTCTGGAGACGGTCAACATGCAATATGTGGCCGAATATGCAACCCAGGCAACCCTGTTTGACGCCCAGCAGCTGGACATTGTAGAATACAATGACGACTATGGTGCGGATTGGGAAGCCCAGGCCAGCGAGGGAAAGATCGACTATATTGAAAAGGTTGGCGCATATACCTATTTCCTGGCCTTTGCCATTGAAAACGGCGGTGCATCCGGACTGATGGGCAACGTCAACATTCGTCAGGCGTTGTCTCTGGCTATTGATCGGCAGGAGCTCTGCGATACTGTTTGGGGCCGCTATGAGCCTGCCTATACCTATGTGCCCTCTGCGGTACCCTGCGGGACCACGGCATATAACGTTTCGGGCGAAGGCTTGGTAAAGGAGCTGCAGGCCCAGTATTCCACCGACGAGGCGCTGCAGGAACTGTTCCAGAAGGGACTGGATGAGCTGGGCAAAGATATGTCCCTGAGTGATGTGGTCATTGACTTTGTGGTAGAAGCGGACAATGTGTCGCTGCAGACCCAGGCGGAATACATTGCGCAGACCTGGCAAAATCGTTTGGGGATTCAGGTCAATGTGGACATTACCACCGATGCTGAGGAACGTCAGCAGCAGATGGATTATGACGTGGGCGTCAACGGCTGGGAAGGCGGTGCAAGCCCTTACAATTATCTGTTTGTGGTGAACGTGCCCTACGGTCTGAAATATCTCACCGGTGTTTACACCAATGAGCATGTCAACGAGCTGCTGGCTACGGTGACTGGAATTACCGATGAAAAAGAGCAGGCTGAAACCTATCACGAGATCGAAAATACCATTTTGGAGGAAGCGGGCGTTGGTCCACTGTATTTCAGCGATATTCGCTTCTTCCAGCAGACGGATGTGCAGGGCGTTTATTACACCAGCTTTGGT
>CBCTLT010000228.1:0-3806 GCA_965147785.1 uncultured Oscillospiraceae bacterium | reverse complement strand
TCCCAATGGAACTTCGTAATGTAGTAATCGTAGACGGTTGCCGCACCGCAGTCGGCAAAATGGGTGGAACCCTTCGGCCGCTGAGTGCCTACGATCTGGCCTGCGCAGTCATGCAGGGAATCCTGGACCGTACCGGCATTGACCCCAAGGAGATTGATGAGGTAATTATGGGCCACTGCCGGCAGACCTCCGATGATCCCAACATTGCCCGGGTAGCGGCGCTGAAGGTGGGCATTCCGCCGGAGACTCCTGCCTATACCGTAATGCGCCAGTGCGCTTCGGCTATGACTGCGGTGCAGAATGGCGCTATGAGCATCATGTGCGGGCAAAACGACGTGGTGCTGGCGGGTGGTACCGAATCCATGTCCAACGCTGTCTTTTACATCCGGAACGCCCGGTGGGGTGTTGGCACTGGCAACACAGAGCTGGTGGACGCGCTGACCGAGGGACAGTTCCGTTCTCAGCCCCAGGAGATCTACGGAAAATTCAATATGGGCGCTACGGCGGAAAAAATTGCCGAGACCCTGGGAATTAGCCGGGAAGCGCAGGATGAATTTTCTTATCAATCTCAAATGAAAGCGGTCCATGCCATTGAGACCGGACGATTCAAGGATGAGATTGTGCCTGTGACGGTACCGCAGGGGAAGAAAAAGCCTCCGATTGTATTCGATACCGACGAGTTCCCCAGAGCTGATACGACCCTGGAGAAAATGGCGAAGTTGAAACCCTGCTTTAACATCCGCACCGATGAGGAAGGAAAAATCTATAATGATTCCGCCCTCACCGGCACGGTCACCGCAGCTTCTTCCTCCGGACGGAACGACGGTGCGTCCATTCTTCTAATGATGACGGAAGAGAAGGCCGAGGAGTTGGGCCTCAAGCCCATGTGCAAGATCATCGGTATGGGGACCGGCGGCTGTGATCCCCGGGTCATGGGTCTGGGCCCTGTGGCTGCAGTGCCCAAGGCATTGAAGGATGCTGGCCTCTCTATGGACGACATTCAGCTCATTGAACTGAACGAAGCCTTTGCCGCACAGGCCCTGGGCTGCATCAAGGAGCTCCACTGGGAGGACAAGATGGATATCATCAATGTCAACGGCGGCGCTGTGGCGCTGGGACATCCTGTTGGCTCCTCTGGATGCCGGATCCTGGTGACCCTAATGCATGAGATGAAAAAACGCGGCCTCAAGTATGGCCTTGCAACCCTCTGTATTGCTGGCGGCATGGGTCAGGCTACCGTCATTGAAATGTGCGATTAAAAGCTTTAGTTTCCAATATTTTAAATATTTTTGAAGGGAAGTAATTTTCATGGCCAAATCCAATAAGATTATGATTCAGGTCTGCCTCTGTGGCGCTGGTACCAAGAAGTCTCAGGCACCCACTGTGCCGTACACCGCTGATGAGCTGGCGGAACAGATCGTTGCCTGTGCTAAGCTGGGCGCATCTATTGCTCACATCCATGTCCGGGAGGATAAGATGGTGGACGGTGAGATGCAGATCGGCTACAAGTCCATGAGCCTGGAGAAGTTTACTGAGGCGGTGGAGAAGACCCGTGCCCTTTGTAAGAAGGAAGGGGTTGATATTATCATCAACCTGACCACCTCTGGCGGTGAGTACGAGGACTACAAGCGGCTTCAGCATTTGAGCAAGCTCAAGCCTGAGATGTGTTCCTTCGACCCCAATACTCTGAACTGGGCTAACAGCTACATCTTTGAAAACAGCCCCCGGTTCCTGAACCTGCTTGCTCAGGAAGTGGTAAAGGAGGATGTAAAGCCCGAGTTTGAGGTGTTCGACACGGGACATATCGACTCCGTTATGTACTACGTCAACAAGCATGGCATTCCTAAGCCCCCTCACATCCAGTTCATTATGGGCGTCGGCGGTTCCATGCCCGGTACAGCGGAAAACCTGGCCTTCCTGGTGGGCAAGCTGCCGGAGGGGGCGACCTGGTCTGTTTCCGGTATTGGCCGGGCCCATATGCCCATGATGCTGGCAGGTCTGGCTCTGGGCTGCGACGGTCTGCGGGTAGGCCTGGAGGACAATGTTATGTACGGCAAGGACAAGGACGGCAACAAGATCATCGCCACCAACGAGATGCTGGTCAAGCGCGCTGTGGAGCTGGCGAAGCTGGCTGGTCGTGAGATCGCCACGGCACAGGAGGCCAGAGAGATTCTCGGCATCACCCGGAACTGCCTGCGGGACGAGGGATAATTTTCCCCCTTGCCATTTGCCGAAAAATCGGTTAAACTGAATTATCTCCGAGCTGCGGCGGCTAAAGCGTAGGCCATGCCGCCGCAGCCATGACGTATCGTCAAGGGGCCTGCCGGGAAACCGGCCGACCTTCCGCTTTTGAAAAGGAGAGTCAAGACAGCCTATGAGAGACTGCTCTGCAAAAGCGGAGTGGTCTCTTTATCTTGTTTTGTGGGGGAGAGGCGTATGCAGACAAATATGGAATATACCGCAGCCAGGGAGTTGCTGCTGAATCGGGTGACATCCCTCCCGCAGCCGGAACGGCTGCCGCTACAGGAGGCGGTGGGGCGGGTCCTGGCGGAGGATGTTTACGCCATAGAGGATGTGCCGCCCTTTAACCGCAGCCCTTTTGACGGATTTGCGTTTCGGGCGGAGGACACGGCGAAAGCTGGGCCGGATACTCCGGTTACACTGCGGATTTTGGAGGAAGTACCTGCAGGCTTTATGTGGTCTCAGGCTGTACAGCCCGGGACCGCTACAAAAATTCTCACCGGGGCACCGGTGCCGCCTGGGGCCGATGCTGTGACGAAATATGAGGATACGACCTTTACTGCGGAAAACGTCACCATTTTCCAACAATTTTCCTCTGGAGACAATGTGGTGCCAAGGGGAGAGGATGTGCAGGCTGGTCAGCTGCTGGCAAAGGCAGGTTCCGTCATCGACAGTGCCCTGCTGGGGACGTTGGCGGCCCAGCATGTGGCGAAGCCCCTGGTGTATCGGATCCCCACCGTGGGCATTATTACCACTGGCAGCGAGTTGGTGGAACCAGAGGACGCCCTGTCCGGGGGAAAGATCGTCAATACTAACCGGTACACGTTCTTTGCTGCTGTCCAGCGAGCAGGAGGAAGACCTGTGCTGTATCCCACACCGGGCGATGATCCAGAGGCAATTGCCGCCGTCATGGGCCAGGCTTTAGAGGAATGTGACCTGGTGATTACCACTGGCGGCGTATCCGTGGGAGATTATGACTTTACGCCGGACGCCATGGAACGGGCTGGTGCGGAGGTTTTGATTCGTACCCTGTTCCTCAAGCCTGGCGGTGCGTCCGCCTATGGCAGAAAAAACGATACACTGGTCTGTGGCCTGTCGGGAAATCCTGCCTCTGCCCTGACCAATTTTTACGCAGTGGTGCTGCCGGTTTTGCGGAAGCTGCGGGGACTTTCAGAACCTCGACTCTTAGAGCTTCCGGTGGTATTAGCGGAGGAATTTGGTAAAAAAAGCCCCAAGACCCGATTGATTCGCGGAACGTTGGATCTTTCGGAGGGATGTGCCCGTATGCATGTATCCAAAGGACAGGGAAACGGCGTACTCCACAGCCTGATTGGCTGTGACCTCTTGGCGGAGATTCCAGCGGGAAGCCCCAAACTGCCTGCGGGAAGCAAACTCAAGGCCTATCTTATTCCCTGATGGAGGAATTTCTATGAAGAAGATCAAAACAGAAGACGCTGTGGGGATGACCCTCTGCCATGACATTACCGAGGTACGAGATGGATTTAAGGGCCGGGCTTTTCGCCGGGGACAGGTCATCACAGAAGCCGATATTCCCCATCTGCTGA